>NZ_CAKKMM010000379.1:0-4259 GCF_918698205.1 Microbacterium sp. Bi128
CCGACGAGGTAACCGTCGTCGAGCAGGCGACGGACGCGCCCCAGTGTCTCCCCGAGGACATCGACGAGGTCGGGAAGGGTCAGCCAATCGGTCGCGTAGCGGGGCGTCTCGGTCACGATGCCACTATCTCATCCCCCGCGGGCGTCGGCATCCCGACCGCGTCATTCACATCCGTCACACCCACCTCATGCGTTGACATCCGTCCCGCGCCATGCGACCGTGTCGGGCAGTCGGAAGAACGGATCCCCCACCATGCGACGACTCCCCACCCCTCTCGCGCGCCCTCGCGCCCGAACCGTCTGGCCCGCCGCCGTGGCCGGCACGATCGCCCTCGCCCTCTCGGGTGAGAACGCCGCGCACGCCGCTCCCCCGGCGCCGCGGGTGCTGACGACGACACCGCCCGCCCCACGCATCCTGAGCACGCCCGTGCTCGCGGTCGCCGCGGCCCCCGCGTCCTACACGGTGCAGCCCGGCGACACCGTCTGGGCCATCGCCCGCGCGCACGGACTCGACACGGCCGCGGTGCTGACGGCGAACGGACTCGACGCCTCCGGCGTCATCCGCCCCGGTCAGGTGCTGACCCTCGTCCCGGCCGCGCCGACGCCGCCCCCGGCCGAGGCGCCCGCACCCGCGACGAGCGGCCGCACGCACGAGGTGCGCGCCGGGGACACCGTCTCGGCGATCGCGGTGGCCAACGGCGTCTCCCTCGACGCGGTCCTCGCCGCGAACGGCTTGACCCGCGCCTCGATCATCTACCCCGGCGAGACGTTGCAGATCCCCACCGCCGGCGCGGGCGCCGCCGCACCGGCATCCGTGAGCCCGGCCACGGCTCCCGGACTCGACGCGGAGCAGAGCGAGAACGCCCGGCTGATCATCCGCATCGGTCGCGAACTCGGCGTGTCCGACCGCGGGATCGCGATCGCCCTCGGCACGGCGATGCAAGAGTCCTGGCTCCGCAACCTCGACTGGGGCGATCGGGACTCGCTGGGCCTGTTCCAGCAGCGTCCGAGCTCCGGATGGGGCAGCCCCGACCAGATCATGGACCGCGAACGCTCCACGCGCGTGTTCTACGGCGGTGCGTCCGATCCGAACGGCTCCGCGACCCGCGGCCTGCTCGACATCCCCGGCTGGGAGGGTCTCGGCTACGCCGACGCCGCTCAGGCCGTCCAGATCTCGGCGT
The DNA here is from genome assembly GCF_918698205.1 of Microbacterium sp. Bi128. Lineage (NCBI taxonomy): Bacteria > Bacillati > Actinomycetota > Actinomycetes > Micrococcales > Microbacteriaceae > Microbacterium > Microbacterium sp. Bi128. The sequence goes on from NZ_CAKKMM010000379.1 coordinate 1,181, forward strand.
ACCCCGACCGCTACGCGCAATGGGAGTCTCCGGCATCCGTCTGGATCGCCGTTCTCGGCTGACCCGAAGGTGAGCCGTTCCCGGGGCTCCCAGGGGGCGCTCCGTAGACTCGACACGTGAGCACGAGTCAGCAGGCCGACCCGCTGATCGGCCGTCTCGTCGACGGCCGGTACCGGGTCCGCGCGCGCATCGCGCGCGGCGGCATGGCGACGGTGTACGTCGCCACCGACCTGCGCCTGGAACGCCGGGTCGCTTTGAAGGTCATGCACGGCCACCTCAGCGACGACACCGTGTTCCAGAGCCGCTTCATCCAGGAGGCGCGCTCGGCCGCCCGCCTGTCCGACCCGCACGTGGTCAACGTCTTCGACCAGGGCCAGGACGGCGAGATGGCCTACCTGGTCATGGAGTACCTGCCCGGCATCACGTTGCGCGAACTCCTGCGCGAGCACCGTCGCCTCACGGTCGACCAGACCCTGACGATCATGGATGCCATCCTCTCGGGGCTCGCCGCGGCGCACCGGGCAGGGATCGTGCACCGCGACGTCAAGCCCGAGAACGTGCTCCTGGCCGAGGACGGCCGCATCAAGATCGGCGACTTCGGTCTCGCGCGGGCGACCACCGCCAACACGGCCAGCGGCGCGCAGTTGATGGGCACGATCGCGTACCTGGCTCCCGAACTCGTCACCCGCGGCACCGCGGACGCCCGCAGCGACATCTACTCGCTCGGCATCATGCTGTACGAGATGCTCGTCGGCGAGCAGCCCTACAAGGGCGAGCAGCCGATGCAGATCGCGTATCAGCACGCCACCGACTCGGTGCCGCGCCCCAGCGCCAAGAACCCCGGCGTCCCCGAACAGCTCGACGAGCTCGTGCTGTGGGCCACCGAGCGCGAGCCCGCCGAGCGACCGCTCGACGCCTCCGCGATGCTCAACCGCTTGCGCGAGGTCGAGAAAGAGCTGGGGCTGGCGCCCCAGGTCGCCCGCGCGGTCGCCGTGGGGGTCACCGCGAGCGCCGCGGACTCCCGCGAGCTGACGAAGATCCTTCCGCAGACCGCCGCGGTCAGCGCCGCCCCGACCGACGACGTGGACAACGCCACGCGCCTGCGCCAGCGCACGCGTCGTCGCACGACGCGCGGCATCTGGCTGTTCGCCCTCGTCCTGATGCTCGCCGCCGGGGCAGCCACCACCGGCTGGTGGTTCGGTTCCGGTCCGGGATCTCTCGTGGCCGTCCCCGACGTCTCGCGCATGAGCTACGCCGACGCCGAAGCCCTCCTGACCGACCGGCAGCTGAGCGCCCAGGCCCAGGAGGTCACCGACCGAGAGATCCCCGCGGGCACGACCGTCGGCTCCGATCCCGATGTCGACGCTCGCCTCGACAAGGGCACCGTGGTGACGGTGTTCGTGTCGATCGGACCGGCCTCGCACGACCTCCCCGAGCTGGCCGGCAAGAGCAGCGACGAGGTCACCGGCATCCTGGGGTCCGTCTTCGTCGGCGTGTCCGGCACGACGCAGGAGTTCACCGACGCCGCGTCCGGCACGGTGCTGTCCGCGAGCATCACCCCGCGCGCCGGCGGCGACGCCGTCGACTGCACCCAGGGCTGCACGGTCCGCGAGGGCGACTCCGCCGCGCTCGCGGTCTCGCTCGGACCGATCCCCGACGTCGCCGGCCTCACGGCGGCCCAGGCCGAGCGGGCGATGAGCGAGGTGCAGCTGCAGACCACCCGGTCCGAGGAGTACAGCAACTCGGTGCCCTCCGGCACGGTGATCGGCATCGGCGATCGCGACGGTGGCGGCAACTGGCGCCCCGGTGACACCGTCACCCTCCGCGTGTCCATCGGACCTCGACCGGTGCAGATCCCCGACAACGTCGTGGGGATGTCGATCCGCGACGCCGTCGGCACGCTCGAGGGACTCGGCTTCCAGGTCAATGCCGGCATCGACGACGGCACCCTGCCCCTGGGCTTCAAGTACTGGGACATCTACAAGGTGCGCGCCACGAACCCCAAGGCGGGCACCACGGCCCCCCAAGGCAGCACGATCACCCTGACGCCGACGCTCTAGCTCGGCCGCACGCGCACACGACGATGCCCCCGACCTTTCCGGTCGGGGGCATCTCGGTGTCGGGCGTCAGCGGTTCTCGAGTTCCTCGGCGACGAGGAACGCCAGCTCCAGGCTCTGACGGTGGTTCAGGCGCGGGTCGCACAGGCTCTCGTACCGCGTCGCGAGGGTGGCCTCGTCGATCATCTCGGATCCGCCGAGGCACTCGGTCACGTCGTCGCCGGTCAGTTCGACGTGGATGCCACCGGGGTGCGTCCCCACCTGGCGGTGCGCGTCGAAGAACCCGCGCACCTCGTCGACGACGTCGTCGAAGCGACGCGTCTTGTAGCCGGTCGGCGTCGTGATGCCGTTGCCGTGCATCGGGTCGGTGACCCACAGCGGCGTGGCGCCCGCATCGCGGACGGCCTCGAGCAGCGGCGGCAGGGCGTCGCGGATCGTGCCCGCACCCATGCGCGTGATGAACGTCAGACGCCCCGGCTCGCGCTCGGGGTCGAGCTTGTCGATGAGCGCCAGCGCCGCCTCGGGCGTCGTGCTCGGGCCGAGCTTCACACCGATGGGGTTGCGGATCTTCGAGAAGTAGTCGACGTGCGCGCCGTCGAGCTCGCGCGTGCGCTCGCCGATCCACTGGAAGTGCGACGACGTGTTGTAGGGCAGGCCCGTGCGCGAGTCGATGCGGGTCATGGGGCGCTCGTAGTCCATGAGGAGTCCCTCGTGGCCCGTGTAGAACTCGACGCGCGTGAGCTCGTCGAAGTTGGCGCCCGCGGCCTCCATGAACTTGATCGCGCGGTCGATCTCGGCCGCCATGCTCTCGTACGCCTGGTTGGCGGGGTTGCTCGCGAAACCCTTGTTCCAGCTGTGCACTTCGCGCAGGTCGGCGAACCCGCCCTGCGTGAAGGCGCGGATGAGGTTCAGCGTCGAGGCGGCCGTGTGGTAGCCCTTGAGCAGACGAGCGGGGTCGGCCTTGCGGGACTCCTCGGTGAAGTCGTAGCCGTTGACGCTGTCGCCGCGGTACGCCGGCAGCG
>NZ_CAKKMM010000380.1:0-4237 GCF_918698205.1 Microbacterium sp. Bi128
GAGGCCCGCGCGCCGCATGTCCTCGCCGGCGCCCTCGTCGCGGAAGCGGCACTGGAAATGTTCAAGTTCGACAGCATGGTGACCTGCCCGTGGGCCCTGCGTGAAGGACTCATCCTCCGCCGCCTGGACCAGCTGGTGTTTGAGGGGCCGATCGATCCCCCGCCGCATGTGGCAGAGCAACCGCCGGCGCGGCTTCAGTCGCCGGAAAAGGCTCTCTGAGACGGCTTGGACCAGCGGCGGGTGTCGAGACTGTGTCGATCCGGAGCGTCCTCGATCGTGTAAGTGCTGAGAGGCCGGCACGGCGCCGGCCGATTCGACAAGGAGGCACCCGAAATGACGCAGTACCTGCTCAGCATTTACCAGCCGGACGGCCCTGCCCCGGACCCTGAGTTCCTCGAACCCATCATGCGTGACCTGGCGGCCCTGAACCATGAAATGCAGGCGGCGGGGGCCTGGGTGTTCGCCGCGGGTCTCCACCCGGCGGAGTCCGCGACAGTCCTGCGGCCCAACGGTGGCGAGATCCTGGTGACCGACGGGCCGTTCACCGAAGGCAAGGAGCACCTCGGCGGATTCACCGTGATCGAGGCCGAGGATCTGGACGCGGCCCTTGGCTGGGCAAGGAAGCTGGCCGGCGCCACCACACTTCCCGTCGAAGTCCGTCCCTTCCAGCACTAGCCGCCGGTCGGGGGTGCTGGTGTGGGTGAGCGCCGTGGACATGAGGCAGCGACCGAGGCGGACATCGCCCGGGTGTTCCGGCGCGAGTACGGCCGCGCCGTAGCCGTTCTGACGCGGACGTTCGGGAACATCGATATTGCCGAGGACGCCGTCCAGGATGCCTTTGCCGCGGCGGTCCAGCACTGGCCCTCGGCCGGCATCCCGCCCAGCCCGGCTGGCTGGATCATCACGACGGCACGGCACCGGGCGATTGACCGGCTGCGGCGGGAAGCCTCACGCGAGGACAAGCACGCACAGGCGGCCCTGCTCGCGGCGGCGCGGTCCGGGGCCGGACCCGCGCCGGCCGCCGAAGAGCAGTTCCTGGCGGAACAGTCAGGGGTCGAGGACGTGGACGACGATACTTTGCGGCTGATTTTCACGTGCTGCCATCCTGCCCTGGCCGCGTCCGCCCAGGTGGCGCTGACGCTGCGGCTTCTGGGTGGATTGACAACGGCGGAAATCGCCAGGGCCTTCCTGGTCCCGGAAGCGACCATGGCGCAGCGGCTGGTCCGGGCCAAAGCGAAAATCCGGGATGCCAAGGTCCCATACCGGGTCCCGCAGGGCGCCGACCTGCCCGAACGGCTGCAATCGGTGCTGGCGGTGGTCTACCTCATCTTCAACGAGGGCTACACCGCGGGCCCCGCCGACGGCCCGGAACGTACGGAGCTCTGCACGGAAGCCATCCGGCTCGGCAGGCTGTTGGCGTCGCTGATGCCGGACGAACCGGAAGCGGCGGGACTGCTGGCGCTGATGCTGCTCATCGAGTCCCGCCGCGCCGCGCGATTCACGCCCGACGGGGGACTGGTGCTGCTCGCGGCCCAGGACCGGGGGCGCTGGGACAGCGCCCTGGCCGCCGAAGGCCGTGAGCTGGTGCGCCGGTGCCTGCGCCGGAACCAGCCGGGACCGTATCAGCTCCAGGCGGCGATCAACGCCGTCCACAGCGACGCCGCGGCCGCCGGGGACACCGACTGGGCGCAGATCCTGCAGTTGTATGACCAGCTTCTGGCCGTCGCGCCGGGTCCTGTCGTGGCGCTGAACCGCGCCGTGGCCCTGGCAGAGCTCCACGGGCCCGTTGCCGGGCTGGCGGCGGTCGAGGGCCTGGGACTGGACACCTACTACCTCTTCCACGCCGTCCGCGCCGACTTCCTGGTGCGGCTGCGCCGCTATCCGGAGGCCGCCGAAGGCTACAGGCGGGCGCTGGCGCTTGCCGGCAGCGCCGCGGAACGCCGGTTCCTGGAAGGCAAGCTCCGCAGCCCGGTGTTCGGCGGGGCCGCAGACGGGTAGAAAGCAGACGGCTGGAAACCTGGGCCGGGCCGCGCCCCGTGGCGGGCCCGTTCGCGCCGGTTAAAAGAGTAGGGCCGGGCGATCTGGAGCAGGACTTGGGGGAACTCTGCTGCAAATCGCCCGGCGCACCGCCGGCTCCGGGGGAACCGGCTATCATCACTCGCACCTGTTGAGGCACTTTCCAAGGTAATGGCCGATCATGGGTGCGCAGCGAGTTTTCCCTGTGTGTTCGCTGGCAATCCGACGGCGTCCCCGGGATGGTGGCCGGCTCCGCCGCGGGGGCTTTAAACGGCAAAGGCACCGGCGGTCCGCTGCGGGAAAATGGGAAAACCCGCTGCAACCACCGGTGCCGCGCAGGCATCCGCATGCCTGCTGCATCACTCGCACCCTCAATGAGGTAGTTACAACGTTAGGTTCCAAAGTTGTGCGCTGACTGCGCTGAAGGTGGGAGCTGGCTGGGAATCACGTCAGACTGCAATGATGGGGACATGAGCAACCGAATCGCATTCCTGGGCTGTGGGTCAATGAACGAGGCAATTATGGCGGGGCTGATCGACGGCGGCGTCGACCCGGGCGACATTGTCGCAACCGTCCGCCGGGCCGGGCGCGCGGCCGAGCTGGCCCAGCGCCACCCCGGGATCACCGCCATCGCGGGCGAAGAAGAGCCGGACAACAATAAACAGGCCGCCACCGGCTCCGCCGTCGTGATCCTGGGCGTCAAACCCGTGGGGATCGCGGACCTGGCCCGGGAAATCAGCGGATCCCTTTCACCGGGCACGATCGTCATCAGCGTTGCGGCCGCCGTGTCACTGGAGCAGCTGGAGGCGGCGCTGCCGGCCGGCCAGCCCGTCATCCGCACAATGCTGAACACGCCGGCGAAGCTGGGCCGCGGCGTGGTCTCCGTCTCGCCCGGGACCAGCTGCTCCGCCGGGCAACTCCAGCGCGCCAAGGACATCCTCGCCGCCGCCGGCACGGTCGTGGAGATCCCGGAAGAGCAGGTGGACGCCCTCTCCGCGATCAGCGGCTCGGGCCCGGCCTACGCCTTCTACCTAGCGGAGGCCATGGCCGAGGCCGGGGCACGACTGGGCCTGGACCCGGAGCTGTCGCTGTTGCTGGCCCGCGAGACCGTCGCCGGGGCGGGCTTCATGCTGGCTGAGCCCGGCGCGGATCCTGCCGCATTGCGCAAGGCGGTCACGAGCCCGAACGGCACCACGGAACGGGCCATCGCCACCTTTGACGAGCGCGGACTGCCGGCCATCATTGCCGACGGCGCCCGCGCGGCGGCTGAGCGCGCCGCGGAAATCACCCGACAGCTCGCCTGAGCCGGCCCGGGCAGGCCCTGGAGCCGCAGCCCTGGGAGCCGCAGCCCTGGAGCCGCAGGCTCCGGTTGCGGCCTAGGGGCGGGCAGCGAACCGTTCGAGCAGGTCCACGTGGCCCGAAACGATGAGCATGTCCCGCGAGGAAACCTTGGTTTCCGGCCGCGCGTAGGTGAAGTCCTCGCCCGGGGACTTCACGCCCACAATCGTGACGCCGTACTTGGACCGGACTTTGGACTCATCGAGGGTGAAGCCCACGGTCTCGCGCGGCGGGTACATCTTGACGATCGCGAAGTCGTCGTCAAACTCGATGAAGTCCAGCATGCGCCCGGAGACCAGGTGCGCGGCGCGGACACCGGCGTCGGCCTCCGGGTAGATGACGTGGTTGGCGCCGATGCGGGTGAGGATCTTGCCGTGCGAGGGCGTGATCGCCTTGACCCAGAGGTGTTCGATTCCCAGGTCCACGAGGTTCACCGTGATCAGCACGGAGGATTCGATCGAGGTGCCCACGCCCACGACGGCGGAACTGAATTCCTGGGCGCCGAGCTGGCGGAGGGCATCGATGTTGGTGGCGTCGGCTTCCACCACGTGCGTCAGGACGCTCGCCCACTTCTGGACGAGGGCGCGGTCGCGTTCAATGGCCAGGACCTCCCGGCCCTGCTTGACCAGCTGTTCTGCGGTGGATGCACCAAAACGGCCCAGCCCGATCACCAGCACGGGGGCGTTGTGGGCGGGGCGGTTGACGGCGCCTGAGGAACTAGCCAATGATCGGTCTCTCTTCCGGGTAGTGGTACAGCTGGCTGCGCTGGCGGAGGGCCAGGCCGGCGGCAAGGGTGACCGTCCCGACGCGCCCGGCGAACATGAGCAAAGCGAGGACGTAGACCCCCTCCGGCGGCAACTCTGCACTGAGGTTGGTGCTGAGG
>NZ_CAKKMM010000381.1:0-4219 GCF_918698205.1 Microbacterium sp. Bi128
TGATGGGGCTGCTGAAGCAGGCCACGAGAGCGAGCGGCGTCAACGATGGCGTCCGCGAAGTTGTCGGTGACCTTGAGCGGACCGTAGAGAGAGCTCAGGTGGCCGGCCAGTGATGATTCCACCGTTCGTCTACAGCGTCGGAGAGCAGCTCATTGTCGATGCCTTCGAAGCATTGGTGGTCAAACACGGCGATTATTGGTACGACCCCACATTGACGCAACTAAAATCAAATATAAAGAAGCACTACAAGACGATGCAGGGCTACTCTTGTTGCTACTGCCGACAAATTAACCACGTCGCGCATGGCAGGGCATGGGACACAGAGCATATCGTTCCAAGAACCTCTCATGCCGAGTTTATGTTCACGCCTTTAAATCTCGCTGCGGCATGTCCGGATTGCAATGGAAAAAAATCAGACACTCAGACGCTCGTGGATGTCGTCCAAACAGCTTATCCGACTGCTGGTAAAGATTTCCATATCGTTCACCCGCATTTTGATGAGTATAGTGATCACATAAAATCCGGAAACTTCACATATGTACCGCTTTCAGCCAAGGGCAGTTGGACGATCGATAAATGTGGACTCACGCGATTCGCAGGACGGAAGTTTGGGTGGCCCGAGACTCCGACGGATACGCGATTCGAGGAGTCCGTAGACCGCCTACAATCAGGAGATCTAGCGGCAGTGCCAGCCATCGCATTTGAGCTCAATTCGGAAATGATGAGTGAGGGTGCCTCTTAGGCTTCTCTGCCCTGGTCTCCAGCTACTTAATCCGAATTGAACGGGCCCCCGATTACGCACGCAAAGGAACGCGCCAACCGACGTCAGCGGGGTGGTCGACATAGCGAAACTCTTCCACTCGGGTCCCCATCCAGCGCCCGAGTGGGTCGGTAGCATGTGACGTGTCGAGGACAACCTGCCGGGATGAGATGGTTTCCGTTGCCGCAATGCAGGCGCTGACGCTGGCTGCTGGCGAGGTGTTCGCCACGATGGTTTTCGCCGAATTAGATGGTCCCACTTCGTTGGGGACGAACATGCCTCAGAGAAACTCTGCAGACGCTGGGGGCGCTGACCCCGGCCCCGCAATATCTGACAATTACTTTAATTGGAATCGGGCATATGTCTCATCTCGGCCAGCCCGCTTCTAATGTCCCGATCACCGAAGCGATATGCCCATAGGGGAGTCATCGATGCCGGCAGGCTGGACCACCCGCATTTACTCTTCGACGGCCCCGCCCGTGGACACTCCGCTCAGGGTGTCAATGTAATCGAGCGTTTTGGGACTGACATGCCGCACGGCCCCAAGAGCCTCCCGGAGAACGGCTCTGCTGGCGTCGTCACCAAGTGCTCCTCGGAGTTCGACTACAGTCTCGATGCCCTGGCTCTCGAACACGCGCGTCATGTCCTCCACCTGGGCGAGACGGCCAGGGGAAGGCCAGCTGATAACTTCGGAAAGCGTCCCTGTATCGAGGCGCCGCCGGAATCCACTGGTCGTGGCGGCATCAGGCCATGCCCCGACCAAAGCGACAACGCGCGGCCTGACGGTCGCGTGGTAGTTCTGTCGTCGCTGCAGGGTCGCATCGACAACGATGGCCCCGATGTGGTCCCAGCCACGGCTGACTTCGATCGAGTCGTCTGTGCCGTGAGAGTCCAATTGCGCGGGGAGGTTGGCAGCATCATTATCGATAGTCATAGGTGAATACTTCCATGCGACAGCAGTGAGCGTGCGGCTGCGGCAGCCCAGATCGGAGCGAAACCATTCCGCTATCAGCAGTCCTGGCTGCCGTCCGACTGCCGGTTATGTGCGTCCGCCGGCGGGATTCATCCGGGTGACTGTCGTCTGATGGAAGCTGAAATTCGATCCTCCATTGCTCGAACGCCGCCGACCGCCGCGGGCCCCATCTGCTGCCTTGCGCGGTTCACCGCGTCGCGGACTTCGCGACGCACTACCCGTTCATTCTGGCTCGACGACTTTTCTCGCGTTTCCCTGGCTAAATCGAGCAGAGCCTGCGGAGCGTAGTGATTGACGCTCATGTCCGTGAGCAGGGGTAGCTGCACTCTCAGATCCTGTTCGATGGCGGTGCGGAGCGGGCCCAACCGAAGCAATTGAGTGAGGAAATCCGGGCTCAACACCGGCGACGCAGGCGCTTGCGGGCCAAGGCGCTCCCGGAGGTGGTCCTTCATCTTCATGGCTGTTCTGTCGAACGTCAGCCACCATGCAAGGTAGCCCATGGGTGATGGTCCAATCGTCCGCCGATACTCGATGACGCCGACTGAGTTTTCGACGTCGTGGGCAACCAGGCGAGACCGCGTCCCTTGCTCGGCTCCGTAGTCACCTCGTTGACGCCTTCTCTCGTGAGTCTCATTCCATAGTTCCTGAACCGCACCCCGGAGTTCGGTCGATGCGGCATTCGAGTGCTCAAGAAGACTCTTGGTCTCGATAGAGAATTCGTCGGCAAGGTAGTCGCTGACGTCCTGCAACGGCTGTTCTCGTCCACAGATGTTCCGTTGCCAGTCCAGGAATTCGGTCTCCGGTCGGCCCGAGAGCACGAAGGCCGAATAGAGAAAGGGCACTCTTCCTGACCAAGTCGACGTTCTGTTGTGACCATAAGCAACCGCCAGGTTGAGGTGTCTTTCAACTTCTTCAACGACTCCGTCCGTTACATATAGGAGCAACCCTGCGTCGACCGCTGCGCGCATCAGAATCGTAAAGTGGCGCTCTTCCGGATCGTCTACCAGGCTCTCTCCGATAAGGGGCAGGATCGCGGTGGTGTCCATCCATATGTCGCCTTCACTGAAGACGTTGAGCACGACTTTCTGGACGTCCGGGGTTTGTTTCAGGAACGCGAAAAGCGTGTATGCGTCGGCTAGTCGCCGAAGATGCGACTGTGTTTGCGGCGAAGGCTGTTCCAGTAGGTGCATTATGGCCGCGGCCGCGGCATCAGAACTGAGCTCACGGATGCCACCATTTGCTGTGATTCGGTCCGCTATGGCTACAGGGCTGAGTTGGAACGGTGCTCCTGTTTCCACGGCCTCGGCAAAAGACTCTCCTCGTTCCAGGAGTGTTTCTTCCAAGACTGTTCGCAGTTGCCGAGAAATCTCGGTCAACTGTGCTTCGCTCAGTGCCTTCGGTGCTTCGACGGCTCGAACCGCCGCAATGAGTTTCGCATCGAGGGCAGCTTCATCAAGAAGGAACTTGGCCGTCTGATCATTTATCCTCTTGGCCTCCTCAAAACTGAGATGGTACGTGTCCTCGGCCCCGGACGCTGATTTGTGTTGCTTGATGGGGCCCTTCCGAGACAGGCGGTTCAATGCGCTCAGGGTCAGAGCATCGACCTGCCCTCGCTTCCCCACGGGCATGCGGAGGGCGACGCCATCTTTGATTTCGCTAAGGCTGAGCCTGTTGTATGTGTTCGAATCGTGAAGCGCCGCCAAGACCAATGACTCGAAGCAGCTCTTGGTAAGACTCTGATCGGTTGCCTGATCTTCGCCGTCGAGAGCCAAGTGCAGCACCGCGACCTTGCTCTCATCGGCGGTCAAGGTCGATATTCTTTCGAGGACCCCTCGTTTGGACAGGAGCGGATCCACAAAGCGCTGAGCCAGCTCTTCACTGGCCACTCGTCGTTGCGGATAGGATTTCTCACGGTCCACAAACCACGACCGGTCCCGGATGTCTACGGTTATATTCCGATCACGTCGGGACTCTTCCCTGAGTTCATCGGCAGCCGGACCAATCACCTGGTTAGTCAGGTAGATCATGGTGCTGACCGAAGGGAAATTCCTCTTGAGGGTGTCCAGCGTGCTCGCAATTTTCGACTTCCAACCCGCCGTGACAGAGTACTGAAATGCAACTTTAGGCACCCCATCAATCGTGAATATTTCGGCGTCTCTACCCTTGTCTCCGTTCGGAGCCGCCATCGTCCGCAGGGCCGGATATTCGACGGCTAAGAACTCCGACGCGAACGATTCGAATATCTCCCAGTCTCCAGGGCCAATCCGTTCTAGGCGAGAGACAATCGCGGGTTCGGCATGACCGAATCATAACCACCACAAACCTCCCTTGAACATCGCCCCAAAGATCGATAGCCGATTGATTTTCGGGGGAGCGGCGGCCCGGTTCCGGTGCTTTGCCTCGCGAGGTGCTTTGATTAAAACTTCCGCGCGGAAGCACGTGTAAACAGCCCGTTGACTTTCGCGGCTCCTGCGAGGACCATGACG
>NZ_CAKKMM010000382.1:0-4197 GCF_918698205.1 Microbacterium sp. Bi128
CGCGTCACATATGCGGACTGTGGCACCGTGATTCCTGTGGTGTACAGGTAACGTAAGAATGGTGCAGATGAGTCAGGCGTTGGTCAAAATCGCAGCAGTGTGGCTGCTGGGACTGATGCTTGCCGTCGCCGGGGCCATCGTGTCGATCAACCTGGTGAACGACTCCATTGCCGGGCCCCAGCAGCCAGTCCGCGAATATTTGAGTGCCCTGCAAAAGGGCGATGGCGAAAAGGCGCTGGGCCTGTTGCGCGCCTCCGTGCCACAAAGCAACCCGGCGATGCTCGACGGCACGGCCCTGCAAACCGCGGCGGCACGCGTCTCCGACGTCAAGCTTGGCGCCGCGGAAGAGCGCGGTGCCAATCAGGTCATGGTGCCCATGGAGTACACAGTCGACGGCAACAAGTTGCGGACCGAGTTCCTGTTGGAGCGCTCCGGCACCGAGTGGCTGTTCTTCCACAAATGGTCTTTCGTCCCCTCTGAGCTGCCCGTCCTGGACGTCACCGTGGTCAACTCCAGCGAGGCCACCCTCAACGGCGTGCCGGTGAACATGCCCAACGGCCGCAACTCCTTCGCAGTCTTCTACCCGGGCGAGTACGAGGCGACCCTGAACGGCCAGTACTTCTCCGCCCCGGCCACCCGCGCCACCGTGTCGGCCGCGGACGCGCCTCCGGCGCCGCTGAACCTGCTGACCGAGGCCACGGGCGCCCTGAAGGAGGCCGTGAGCAGCAAGGTCAAGGAGTTCCTGGACTCCTGCGCGGACGAGGCCGACAAGCAGCAGAAGCTGCAGCCCAACTGCCCGTTCTACCACGCCACCAACAACCGCGTGATGGACGGAACTATCGACTGGAGCATCACGGACTACCCGAGCGTCAGCATCGAGCCGTTCGGCGGCCGCTGGGTGGTGGCGCCCCTCGACGGCAAAGCCCGGATCAAGGCCCGCCAACAGGATCTGTTCTCGGGCGCCGTGTCCGACATCGACTCCGTCCACGATTTCAGCTTCACGACCCGTCTGGACATCGACGGCGACACCGTCAAGCTCACGCCCCAGCTGGACTACTAGTACCCGCCGGGGCTCCGCGGCCGGACGCCCGAAGAAAGCCAAAAGGCTGCTGTCCGTGATTCAGGGTCACGGACGGCAGCCTCCGGCTCAGCCTTGGCGCAGCGGCTCAGTCCATTCCGCGCAGGTCCAGGACCAGCTCGGTGTCTCCGTCGGCCTGCAGGAGCACGGGGATTCCCCAGTCCTGCTGGTAGAGGTGGCAGGCCGCATGGTCCGGGATCTCGCCGTCGGCGTCTTCGGGCCCGTCACACGCGGCCGCGCGGGCGGTGATGTGCAGGACGCCCTCGGGGACGTCGGAGGAAAGCTCCAGGGTGCGCAGGAGCCCCACGGACGTCCCGCCGCCGGAGACCAGCAGTTCGGGGGGTGTGGACGAGATCTTCAACTGGGTGGGATCGCCCCAGCGGTCGTCCAGCTTCTGACCGGTGGGCGCCGTGAAGCGGACTGCCAGTTCGAGCGGCCCAGGCGCCACGGGGCTCTTGGGCCGGTGGGTCTGCGCCGCACCCTCGTCCACCTGCTGGGCTTCCTTCGGGATGGGCACGTACACGAGCTGGTGCTTGTTGGCCTCGACCACCACCAGCAACGGTTCGGATCCGGCGACCTGGGTGTGGTCCACAATCACGTCCGAGGGCTCGGACAGTCCGCGGGCCAGCGTGGAGACCGTGCCCGTTGCGGGGTCGTAGCGGCGGACTGCGCCGTTGTACGTGTCCGCGATGGCCACCGAACCGTCAGGGAGCACCGTGACGCCGAGCGGGTGCTGCAGCCGCGCCTCCGCGGCGGGGCCGTCGCGGAAGCCGAAGTCGAACAGGCCCTTGCCCACCGCCGACTCGACGGTGATGCTGCCCGCGTCATCAATCACGAGTTTGCGCAGGGCGGAGGTCTCGGAGTCAGCCACCCAGATGTTGCCGTCGGCGTCTTCGGCGAGGCCGGAGGACTGGGCGAACCAGGCTTCAGCGGCCGGGCCGTCCAGGAGCCCTTCGAGGCCGTTGCCGGCGATGATCTTTACGGCCCCGGAGGTCGGTTCGAAGCTGAAGATCTGGTGCACTCCCGCCATCGCGACCACCACGGCGTTGAGCTTGGTGGACCAGACGACGTCCCACGGCGAGCTCAGGGACACCGCGAGCGGGTCCGCCTCGAGCCGGGTACCGTAGGCGGCGCCTTCCTCGTCCACGCGGGCCGGGCCGGTTTCCAGCAGCCGCTGTACGCCGTTGCCGGCCAGCGTCCGGACGGTGCCGTCCGTGAGGGACAGCCCGCGGAGCCGGTGATTCACGGAGTCGGCAATGACGACGTCGTAACCGGCGTCCGCGGCGACGTCCTCGGGCAGCAGCACCAGGCCCTGCGGTTCGTTGAACCGGGCGGTGGCGGCGTTGCCGTCGGCGTGGCCCTTTTCGCCGGAGCCATAGGTGGCCAGCACGGTCTGAAAGTCGGTAGAGAGTTCCACGAGCCGGTGGTGGCCGGTGTCGGTCACCAGCCACGAGCCGTCGCCGGCGCCTCCGACGCCGCGGCCGGCGGGCAGGAACAGGGCCTTGCCCGGGAAGCGCAGTGTTCCCGACGTCGGTTCCGGCGCCACATAGGGGCCGTCGCCCCGGTGCAGGGTGCCCCTGGCTTCGTGTTCGGCGATCAGCTCGGGGATCAGCACGGCGAGGCCGTCCGCGTGGCCCTCGCCGGAGAGGTGCGCCACGATGTAGCCCTCGGGATCGATGACTACCAGGGTCGGCCAGGCCCTGGCCGTATAGGCCTTCCAGGTGTCCAGCTCGGGGTCGTCGAGGACAGGGTGGCGGATCTCGTAGCGTTCGACGGCGGCCGCCAGCGCCACGGGATCGGCCTCGTGCTCGAACTTGGGCGAATGCACGCCGACGGTCACGAGGACATCCGAGTACTGCTGCTCGAGCGGGCGGAGTTCGTCCAGGACGTGCAGGCAGTTGATGCAGCAGAACGTCCAGAAGTCCAGCAGCACGATCTTGCCGCGCAGGGATTCAAGGTCCAGGGACTTGCCACCGGTGTTAAGCCAGTTGCGGCCCACCAGTTCGGAGGCCCGGACCCGGAGGTGGGTGCGTACGGTTTCGGTCATGAGCGTCCTTCCAGCTTTGAATTGCGTTCGGCAAGCCTGGCGTCGCGCTCGGCCAGCTTGGCAAACATATCGTTGTAAGCGGTGAGATCGGCGTCGTTATTCCTGTCCGCCGCCCGGTCGGTGCGTTTGGACTCGCGCGCGTCGGAGCGGGACCACATCACGGCGACTCCGATCGCTACCAGCAGGGTTGGCACTTCGCCGATCCCCCACGCCACGGCACCGCCCATCTGTTGGTCCAGCAGGGCCGCGGGGCCCCAGGTCCGCCCCAGGTTGCCGAAGTAGTCGGCGGCCAGCAGTCCGGTGCCGCCCATGATGGCGACGCCGAAGAACGCGTGGAAGCCCATGGTGGCCAACAGGAGCAGCAGCCGCATGGGGTACGGTGCGCGGCGCGGCAACGGATCGGTGCCGATCATGGTGAGCACGAAGATGTAGCCGGTGAGGGCGAAGTGCAGGTTCATGAGTTCGTGGCCCACGTGGTCCCGCATCGCGTAGCCGAACGCGTCCGAGTAGTAGAAAAGCACGATCGAGCCGGCGAAGTTGGCGGCCGCGAACAGCGGGTGGGTCACCAGTTGCGAGAACTTGGAGTGGATGAAGATCATGAGCCACTCGCGCGGGCCGCGGGAGCTGTCGCGCCGGGGGGTCAGCGCCCGCAGTGCCAGCGTCACGGGGGCGCCGAGGACCAGGAAGATGGGGGCCACCATGGTCAGGGCCATGTGGTCCACCATGTGCGCCGAAAACAGCACCCTGCCATAGACCGACGGCGGCCCCGAGGTCACGTAGGTGAGGACCATGAGTCCGATCACCCAGTTGACCGTCCGGAACCAGGGCCACGAGTCGCCCCGCTTCAGCACCCTTCGTACGCCGAGGAGGTAGGACACCAGGCCAAATACGACGACGGCGATCCAGAGCCAGTCGAGCCGCCACTCCGTGAGCCATCGGTCCGGGGTCAGTTCCGGCGGCAGCTCGTAGCCCGAGAGGATGAAGGCAGGCGAAGCGTCGGGGGCGAAAGTGGTGGGCTGCGGCGGGGCGGAACGCCCCAGCGCGACGGCGATCCCGGACGTCGCTCCCATGA
>NZ_CAKKMM010000383.1:0-4195 GCF_918698205.1 Microbacterium sp. Bi128
GAGCCTATCCACCTTGCCGCCATTGTGCCCTCTTTTTGCCCTCTGGGCGTCCCTGCCGGATTCACAGGAAAGTGAAAGCTGGGAAACAGCTATCTCTGCTGGGGCAGGTGCAGACTGGAGATGCTCGTGGAGCAGCCTTCCCCGGACGAACCATCAGCTTCAAGCGCCGTCACCGCGCGGCAGATCCAGGAGACAGCAGATGTCACGCACAACGAAAATCGCGCTCGGCCTCGGGGCGGCGGCCGTGGCACTGGGCGCAGGGCTCGGAGTCGCCGGGATGGCCTCCGCCACCACGACGCCGACGCCCGCCCCGACACCCAGCTCGAGTGCTCCCGGGAACAACTTCGCCGACGGCTACGGCATGCGCGGTGGACATCGCGGCCACGGCGGTGCGGAGTTCGGCTCCCGCGCCAAAGAACTCGCCGCCAAGCTCGGCGTCGACGAGGCGAAGGTCACCGACGCCCTGAAGACTTTCCGCGAAGCCAACAGGCCGGCCACCCCGCCGGCCCCAGGGCAGAAGCCGGACCGCGCCGCAATGGAGAAGGCCCTGGCCGCGTCCCTGGCGAAGTCGCTCGGCATCGATGAAGCCAAGGTCACCGCTGCCCTGGAGGAATTGCGTACCGCGGAACAGGCCAATCACGCCGCGGCACTGAAGCCCCGGCTGGACCAGGCCGTCAAGGACGGCACCCTGACCCAGGCAGAAGCGGACGCAGTCACCAAGGCCGCCGAAAAGGGTGTGATCGGCGGACACTAGGCCCGTGCAAACTCGGGCCCAGGCCGATTAAAGCCGAAGCCGGTAAACCAGAGAAGTCCCCGGGGATTCCCGGGGACTTCTCTGGTGAACACTCGTTCTGTTATTACGCCCTGGCGTCAGCCAGTTCCCGCTCGTCCCGTCCTGCCGCGGGAGTGGCGGCGGCGGAGGGGTCGACGGCCGCGGTGCCATCGACGTCGTCGCTAAACGGATCGCCGTTCCGCGGCGCGTTGTACAGCGTTTCGTCCAGGATGCCCTGGCGCTTGGCCACGATCGCCGGGATCAATGCCTGCCCGGCCACGTTGACGGCGGTGCGTCCCATGTCCAGGATCGGGTCGATGGCCAGCAGCAGGCCGACGCCGGCCAGCGGCAGTCCCAGCGTGGAGAGCGTCAGCGTCAGCATCACGACGGCGCCCGTAGTGCCGGCGGTCGCGGCAGAGCCGAGCACGGACACCAGTGCGATCAGCAGGTACTGGGTGAAGTCGAGCTGGATGCCGAAGAACTGGGCCACGAAAATCGCCGCCACGGCCGGGTAGATCGCCGCGCAGCCGTCCATCTTGGTGGTCGCGCCGAGCGGCACGGCGAAGGAGGCGTAGGCGCGGGGGACACCCAGGCTTCGTTCGGTCACGCGCTGGGTCAGCGGCAGGGTGCCGATCGAGGAGCGGGAGACGAAGGCCAGCTGCACGGCCGGCCACACGCCGGAGTAGTACTGCCTGATGGACAGTCCGTGGCTGCGGATCAGCACGGGGTAGACCACGAACAGCACGAGCGCCAGGCCGATGTAGATCGCCACGGTGAACTTGCCGAGCGAGCCGATGGTGTCCCAGCCGTAGACGGCCACGGCGTTGCCGATCAGGCCGACCGTGCCCAGCGGCGCGATCCGGATGATCCACCAGAGGACCTTCTGGATGACGGCGAGGGCGGAGGCGTTCAGGGCCAGGAACGGCTCGGCCGCCTTGCCCACTTTCAGCGCGGCGATGCCGACGGCGATCGCGATTACCAGGATCTGGAGGACGTTGAAGCTCACGGCGGTGGTGGCGACGCCGTCAGTGACGGTGGTGGTCGCGCCGAGGCCCAGGAAGTTCTTCGGGAACAGCCCGGTCAGGAAGGCCCACCAGTCACCGGACTTGCCGGCGTACTTCGCTTCCTGGCTGATGCCGGTTCCGGCGCCGGGCTGCAGCAGCACGCCCAGGCCGATGCCGATCAGCACGTTCTTCTTCGAGTGCTTCCACAGCTGGCCGATGGGGTTCTTGACCACGCTCTTGTGCTTTTCCAGTTCCTGGAAGACGGGCGTTTCCTTCAGCCGGAGCCGAATGAAGATGGCCACCACAACCAGGAGCACGCTGGCCAGGAAGGGCACCCGCCACAGCCAGCCCTCCAGGACGGCCTTGTCTGCCATGGCAATGAGCGCGAACGTTCCGGCGCCGAGCAGGGTCCCCAGCTGGATGCCGACGAACGGGAGCGACGCGAAGAAGCCACGACGGCGGCGCGGCGCGACTTCGGAAATGAGCGTGGTGGCGCCCGCCTGTTCAGCGCCGGCACCCAGTCCCTGCAGGATGCGCAGCGTCACCAGAAGAACTGCGCCGAGCATGCCGGCCTGTTCGTACGTCGGCAGCAGGCCGATGGCGAAGCTGGCGGTCCCCATCAGGCCGATGGTGAGGATCAGGACCATCTTGCGGCCGAACCGGTCGCCGATGTAGCCGAAGACCATCCCGCCGAAGGGCCGGGCCGCGAAGCCCACACCGTACGTGGCGAAGGATGCAATCAGGGCCCCGTCCTCGCCGAGCGGCTTGAAGAACAGCGGGCCGAAGATCAGGGCGGAGGCCAGCCCGTAGATGTAGAAGTCGTAGTACTCCAGCGCGGAGCCCACAGAGCTGGCAAGCGTTGCCCGTCGCAGCTGTTCCGGATCGACGACGGCGCCGTCCGCTTCAGCGAGCGGTGTATTAGTACTAGTTGTCACAAGCACTCCCTCAAGAACACTCCAGACCCCCGTTGGTCTGGTGGGTGTGAGCAACCCCAAGGAGTCGATCACTATGCTGAACAGAGTACAGCATAGTGATCGACTAGCCAATGAATAATCAGATTTATTCCGGGCGTCCCGAAACGCCCCGCGGCGCGGGCCCCTAGCCCATGGGATTGCCGAGGGACCGGGCGAGGTCCTGGAGTTCCTTCACCATCAGGGCGCCCTGCTCCTGCGAGTAAGTGGCCTTCAGCGCGGTGACCGACAGGCCGAGGCTGGGCCCGTGTGCGCCCCGGGTCGGGACGGCGACGGCCAGGCACACGACGCCCGTGGTGGATTCCTCATCCTCGAACGCATACCCCTGTTCCCGGATGAGCGTGAGCTGCGCCTTGAGCTCGGCACCCGTGCGCAGCGACTTCGGCGTCAGGACCGGAAGAGTGGCGTCGTCGGGAAACATCTCGTCGACGTCGTGGTCATGCAGCCGCGCGATCAGGGCCTTGCCCACGGCACAGAGGGACACGGGCATCTTGTCGCCAATATTGGACGTCAGGCGCACCGCCGGGTGCCCTTCGTAGCGGGCCAGGTAGATGACATTTGTTCCGTCCAGCATGGCGATCCGGACCGTCTCTCCCGAGAGCGTCGGGGCCTGTTCACAGAAGCGGTAGAACTCCTGGACCTCGTCGAGGCGGCTGAGGTAGGCAGCACCGAGCTCAACCAACTTCCGGCCGAGGGTGACCTCCGCGCCCTGGCGGCTGATCAGCCTCGCCTCCTCGAGCGCGAGCAGGAGGTTGGAGGTGGAGGACTTCGGGATTCCCAGTTCCCGGGACAGATCACTGAGCGTGAGGCGTCCGGTCGCGGATGCCGCCAGGGCTTCCAGCACGGCGGCGGCACGGGTGACAGCCGGCGCGGGTGACGCGCTCCCCAATCCGTCGGAGGGTCGGGAAACTCGGGAATCGGCCATGATTCTCCTTCAGGTATCGCGCGCAAGTCGCCGCGCCACTCGTTCGAATGCCGTCCAGTCAGCTGAACACTAACCATCATAATGTCTGGCGCCCTGAACCGGGACCGGCGGGGCCCATGCATCCATTGCTCCCCGTCGGCGGGCCTCGTCGGGGACCGCCGGCCCCTTAGGCCGCAGAGACCACGGGGTTCGTCAGCTCGCCGATGCCGGCAATGTGGCACGTGACGGTGTCGCCGGGGACGATCGGCGCACACTCGGCGGGGAATCCCGTCAGCACCAGGTCACCCGGGTGAAGGGTCATGAAGGATGTGAGATAGGTGAGGATTTCCTCGACCTTCCAGCCAAGGTCGGCGGAGCTGGCTGCCTGGAGTTCCTGACCGTTGTGTTTGATGCCGATCGCCAGGTCGTCACCGTTCAGGTCCGTGACGATCCAGGGCCCCACGGGCGTGAACGTGTCCTGGCTCTTGGCGCTGATCCACAGCTGATCGGATTCCTGCAGGTTCCTGGCGGAGACGTCGTTTCC
>NZ_CAKKMM010000384.1:0-4190 GCF_918698205.1 Microbacterium sp. Bi128
GGGTGTCGGCGCCTGTCGTGCGTCAGGTGATCGTGGGCACCGGTTCGGTGTCGGGGATGGGGCTTGCGTCGCGGTGGCGCAGGTCGGGGAAGCCCCGGACGAAGAGTGCCGAGAGCACCAGCCCGAGCACGGCGAACGTCGCGGCGGCGATGTAGGCCCCCTGTGGCCCGACACCGTCGACGAGGAAGCCGGCGACCGCGGATCCCGCCGCGGCGCCGATGAGCTGGCCGGTGCCGATCCAGCCGTACGCCTCGGCGGTCTCGCTGAACCGGACGCTCGCGGAGGTCATCGCGAACATGACGGCCAGAGCCGGGGCGATGCCCGCGCCGGCGACGAGCAGCGTAGCCCCGAGCCACCAGGCGTTGAGCGAGACGATCGTGAGGCTGAGACCGACGGCGACGATCGCAAAGCGACGCGCCATGGCCCATGGGCCGATCGGGATGTGCCCGAACGTGAGGCCGCCCGTGAGGCTGCCGACGGCGAACACGGCCAGGACGAGACCCGCTTCGAGGCCGCCGTGGTCGAACGTCGCCACCACGCCGGCCTCGACGGCCGCGCACGCGCCGATGAGCAGGAACCCGGTCGCGGTCGCGAGGATGACCGGCGGCTTGCGCAGCACCGCGCCCAGCGCCCGACGGCTGCGGGGGATGCGCACGCGCCCGACCTCGGGGCTGAGGATGAACCACGCGCCCCCGCCGAGGAGGATCACGACGATGAGCAGCAGGGCCGGGACGGTGCCCACTTGCGTTCCGACCAGCGTGATGAGCACGGGCGCGAGCACCCAGATGATCTCTTGCAGCGACGCGTCCAGTGAATACAGCGGCGTCAGCTGGGAGGAGTTGACCATCTTGGGGTAGATGGTGCGCACGGCCGACTGGACCGGGGGAGTGGAGAGACCGCCGATGAGGCCCAAGGCCATGTAGACCGGCAGCGGCACGACCAGGAGGGCGATGGAGGCGATCGCGGCCGCGCAGATGAGGAGGGTGACCGTCAAGACGCGCCGCATGCCCCAGAGGCCCATCCAGCGGCTGGTCACGGGCCCGGCGATGGCCTGGCCGACGCTGGTGGCGGCCAGGACGAGGCCCGCCGCGCCGTACGAGCCGGTGACGTGCTCGATGTGCAGGAGCACCGCGAGGCTGATCATGCCGTTGGGGAACCGCGCCGTCAGCTGAGCGGCGATGATGCGCCCCACGCCGGGGGTTCTGAGAAGTACGCGGTAGCCGGCCACCGCACCACGCTATCCCTTGCCTCCGACACGGGTGATGTCGCCGTCCACGACCGCGGAGTCCGACACGCCGCGACACGCCGGGCGGAGATATCCACCGCCTGTGCGATGTCGGAGCCCCCGTCTAGCGTCCGAGCTGTGGATGGATCGTGGGAGGAGGCACGAGATCCGCGGAACGGCGGGTCAGGATGACATCCAAATGAGGCCTCCGCCTGTGGATGAAATCGTGGACAACCTGTGTTGTACATGGGGAGAGCGGTGGAAAATCACACTCGTGTAACTACTACCCCTTGTGGTTCCCCCCGATGTCCGTCCCCATATGTAGTATTGAGCTCCCGGCCCGCTCCGAGCGGTCGGATGACGATTTTCCAGGGGAGAGAGAGAACGAAATGGCGATCACGGTCTACACCAAGCCGTCTTGCGTCCAGTGCAACGCGACGTACCGCGCACTCGACTCGAAGGGCATCGAGTACAACGTGCTCGACGTCACCGAGGACCCCGCGGCCCTCGAGCAGGTCAAGTCGCTCGGGTACCTGCAGGCCCCCGTCGTGATCACCGACGAGGACCACTGGTCGGGCTTCCGTCCCGACAAGATCGACGAGCTGGCCTCGCGCCTGGCCTGACCCCGGACGGGCTCAGAGGGTTCTCGTGAGCGCTGTCATGTCGGAGACCGAGGCTCCGCTGCTCGTCTACTTCTCGAGCGTGTCGGGCAACACCGCACGTTTCATCGAGAAGCTCGGCAAGCGGGCCGTCCGCATCCCCCTGCGACCGACCGACCCGGCGCTTCACGTCGACGAACCCTACGTGCTGGTCACCCCCACCTATGGCGGGGGTGTCGGCCGGGGCGTCGAGAAGGGCGCCGTGCCCAAGCAAGTCATCCGCTTCCTGAACGAGGAAAGCAACCGACGGCATATCCGCGGAGTGATCTCCGCCGGCAACACCAACTTCGGCGACGCCTTCTGTCTCGCCGGAGACATCATCAGCCGCAAGTGCTCTGTGCCGCACTTGTATCGCATCGAGGTATTCGGCACACCAGAAGACGTCGAGCGCGTCACCGAAGGATTGGAACAGTGGTGGAAGTAGGGCTGAGCGACGTGGACTTCAAGACCGAGGCGCGGTTCGAAGGGCTGGATTACCACGCCCTGAACGCGATGCTGAACCTGTACGACGCGGACGGCAAGATCCAGTTCGACGCCGACAAGCGGGCGGCGCGGGAGTACTTCCTGCAGCACGTCAACCAGAACACGGTGTTCTTCCACTCCCTGAAGGAGCGTCTCGACTACCTCGTCGAGAAGGAGTACTACGAGCCCAAGGTGCTCGACAAGTACTCGCTGGAGTTCATCCAGGAGCTCAACGACCGCGCCTACGGCAAGAAGTTCCGCTTCGAGACCTTCCTCGGCGCGTTCAAGTACTACACGAGCTACACGCTGAAGACCTTCGACGGCAAGCGCTACCTCGAGCGTTTCGAGGACCGCGTCGTCATGACCGCCCTCGCCCTCGCCGACGGCGATCCCCGCCTCGCGGTGCAGCTCGTCGACGAGATCATCTCCGGTCGCTTCCAGCCCGCCACCCCGACGTTCCTCAACGCCGGCAAGGCGCAGCGCGGCGAGCTCGTGTCGTGCTTCCTGCTGCGTATCGAAGACAACATGGAGTCGATCGCCCGTGGCATCAACTCCGCCCTGCAGCTGTCCAAGCGCGGCGGCGGCGTGGCGCTGCTGCTGTCGAACATCCGCGAGTCGGGCGCCCCGATCAAGCAGATCGAGAACCAGTCCTCGGGCATCATCCCCGTGATGAAGCTCCTCGAAGACAGCTTCAGCTACGCCAACCAGCTCGGCGCCCGCCAGGGCGCCGGTGCGGTGTACCTCAACGCGCACCACCCCGACATCCTGCGCTTCCTCGACACCAAGCGTGAGAACGCCGACGAGAAGATCCGCATCAAGACGCTGTCGCTGGGTGTCGTCATCCCCGACATCACGTTCGAGCTGGCGAAGAACGGCGAGGACATGTACCTCTTCTCGCCGTACGACGTCGAGCGCGTCTACGGCGTGCCCTTCGGCGACGTCTCGGTCACCGAGAAGTACCGCGAGATGGTCGACGACCCGCGCATCAAGAAGACGAAGATCAACGCGCGCGAGTTCTTCCAGACCCTCGCCGAGATCCAGTTCGAGTCGGGCTACCCGTACATCATGTTCGAGGACACGGTGAACAAGGCCAACCCGATCAAGGGTCGGATCAACATGTCCAACCTGTGCTCGGAGATCCTGCAGGTCAACACCCCGACTTCGTACAACGAGGACCTCTCGTACGCCGAGATCGGCAAGGACATCTCCTGCAACCTCGGTTCGATGAACATCGCCCTGGCGATGGACGGCCGCGACCTCGGCCTCACGGTCGAGACCGCGATCCGCGCCCTCACCGCGGTGAGCGACCAGAGCCACATCGCCTCGGTCCGTTCCATCGAAGACGGCAACGACCGGTCGCACGCGATCGGCCTCGGGCAGATGAACCTGCACGGTTACCTCGCTCGCGAGCACGTGCACTACGGCTCCGAAGAGGGCATCGACTTCACGAACATCTACTTCTACACGGTGCTGTTCCACGCCCTCCGGGCCTCGAACCGCCTCGCGATGGAGCGCGGTGTCGCCTTCGACGGGTTCGCGGACTCTACCTACGCGTCGGGGGAGTTCTTCGACAAGTACACCGACCAAGTGTGGGAGCCGCAGACCGCCAAGGTCGCCGAGCTCTTCGCCGGCATCCCCGTGCCCACCCAGGACGACTGGCGCGAGCTCAAGGCATCCGTCCAGCAGCACGGCATCTACAACCAGAACCTGCAGGCCGTCCCGCCGACCGGTTCGATCTCGTACATCAACAACTCCACGAGCTCGATCCACCCGATCGCCTCGAAGATCGAGATCCGCAAGGAAGGCAAGCTCGGTCGCGTCTACTACCCGGCGCCGTTCATGAC
>NZ_CAKKMM010000385.1:0-4181 GCF_918698205.1 Microbacterium sp. Bi128
GGCCTGCGGGGCGTCGTCGAGCCGCTGGAATGGCCTGAACATTTCCAGGACACTCTCCGCAGGGATTCCCCGGCCGTGATCGATGATCCGCAGCTCGCCGGCAGGACGCCCCCCGAGAGTCGCCGGGCTCAGCCCGCCGGCCGCCCCGACCAGGACGATGTCCGAGTCGGGGGCATATTTCACGGCGTTCTCGACGATGTTCGCAATCACCCGCTCCAGCATTCCAGGGTCGGCTTCAATCTCCGGCATGTTTGGAGGCAGGTCCACCCGCACCCTCCCCGCGGGGACGGCGCTCAGGGAACCCGGGATGACCTCATACCAGCGCACGGGTTTGAGCAGGGGATTGACGGCATCCGACGTGATCCGGGACATGTCCAGCAGATTGCCGACCAGCGCGTCCAACCTGTCCGAACACTCCTCTATCGTAGCCAGCAGCTCCTTCTCCTCTTCTTTGGTGAAATGGACGTCGTCGTGCCGAAGTCCGCCGACAGCCAGCTTGATCCCGGCCAGGGGCGTGCGCAGGTCGTGGGAAACGGCCCGGAGGATGGAGGTGCGCATCGTGTTGCTCTCGGCCAGGCGCAGCATCTCCCGCCGGCTCGCCACCAGCTGCTGTCGTTCCAGCTGCGCTGCCAGATGAACCCCGAACGCCCCCAGAAGGCGCCGGTCGCTTGCGGGCAGAATCCGTCCGAACAGCACCAGGCGCGTGGAGGCGTCGATTTCTTCGACGTTGTCGCCGGCGGCATCGCTTCCGGTCCCGTCAGCGGACAGGGCAGGAATTTCACCTACGGCGGCCTGGAGACGCCACTGCCGGTCCGGGCTGGCTCCGCCGTCGCCGTCCGCGAGGCCGTAGCCCAGGCTGAAAACAGCAGCACCACGGACCTGGAAGACGCTCAGGGCTTGTTCCAGCAATGCCTGGACCGTGTCCTCCGAGCCGGCGGCACTGCGCGTCAGGTCACCGAGCGTCGTGGCTTCGGCGCGGGCCCGCGCGGCCTCCTTGGAGCGGCGGGCCGATAGGTCGACCACAAGGGCGACGGCGGCCGAGACGCCTACAAACACCAGCAGCGCCAGGAAATTCTGGGGATCGCTGATGGTGAGGTTGCCCAGCGGCGGGGTCGAAAAGTAGTTCACCAGGAGGCTGCTCCACAGTGCGGCCAGGATGGCCGGCCACAACCCGCCGATCAACGCCACCGCCACCGAGCCGGTGAGCTGGACCAGCATGGCCGCAGCCACATTCTGTTCCGGATTCAAGAGCGACAGCAGGAGTTGCAGGACCACCGGGAGCAGCACAGCAAGACCGAACCCGGCGGCCACCCGGATGCGGCCAAGGTCCCGCTGCCGTGGCGGGCGGGTTCCCCGGCCGCCGAGCGGATGGGAGACCATGTGGACGTCAATGTCGCCGGAATCGCGGACCACCCGGGTGCCGACCCCGCCGCCGAGCAGATTTCCGACCAGGCCGGCGAGCTTTTTGTGCCGCGAGATGCCGACGACGATCTGGGTGGCGTTGACGCTGCGGGCGAAGTCCAGGAGCGCGGCAGCCGGATCCTCGCCGGTCACGATGTGGTAGCTGCCGCCCAGGTCCAGGATCAGGCGGCGCTGGGCTTCCAGCGCCTGGGGCGACTCCTCGGCGAGGCCATCGGCGGACCGGACGTGGACCGCCAGCAGGTCCCCACCGCTGACGCGGTTGAGGATCCTGGCCCCGCGGCGGATCAGGACTTCTCCTTCGGGGCTGCCGGTCAGCCCGACCACGATGCGTTCCCGGGCCGGCCAGCTTTCGTCGATGCCCTGTTCGGCCCGGTACTTGGCCAGGCCCTCGTCCACCCGGTCGGCGAGCCACAGCAAAGCCAGTTCACGCAATGCCGTGAGGTTGCCCAGGCGGAAATAGTTCGAGAGGGCGGCGTCGATCTTGTCGGCAGCGTAGATCTTGCCGTCGCCCAGGCGCTGGCGGAGCAGCTCGGGGGAGATGTCCACGAGGTGGATCTGGTCCGCCTTCCGGACGACGGCGTCCGGCACCGTCTCCGCCTGGTGGACATCGGTGATGGCGCTGACAACGTCGCCCAGGGACGCCAGATGCTGGACGTTGACGGTGGAGAGCACGTTGATGCCGGCATCCAGAAGCGCATCGACGTCCTGCCAGCGCTTGGGATTGCGGCTGCCGGGGATGTTGGAGTGGGCGTATTCGTCCACGATCGCGGTCCCTGGCGCCCGGGCCAGGACAGCGTCGAGGTCCATCTCCTCGAACTCCGTGTCCCGGTAGGGCAGCTTCCGGGGTGGAATGACTTCGAGTCCCTCCAGCAGCGCCCCTGTCTCGCTGCGGCCGTGGTCCATGGCGAACGCGACGACGACGTCCTCGCCGCGCTTGCCGAGCCGGTGGGCCTCTTCGAGCATCTCGTAGGTCTTGCCCACACCCGGCGCGGCGCCCAGGAAGATCCGCAGCGTTCCACGTGCCATGCCGTCATTCTCTCACTTGGATTGTGCCGGCTGCGACGGCAGCGC
The DNA here is from genome assembly GCF_918698205.1 of Microbacterium sp. Bi128. Lineage (NCBI taxonomy): Bacteria > Bacillati > Actinomycetota > Actinomycetes > Micrococcales > Microbacteriaceae > Microbacterium > Microbacterium sp. Bi128. The sequence goes on from NZ_CAKKMM010000385.1 coordinate 2,494, forward strand.
GGCCGCCGCCACGGCGAGGTTGAGGGCAGTCACGTTGACCGACGGCTGGCCGAGAAACGCGACTAACCCACCGCTGGTGTGCTGCTCCACCAGGGAGGCAACGGCGTCGGTGCTGAGGCCGTTCGCTGCTGTCACCCGCGCAAGCTGCAGTTTGGCGTACTCGGGTGAAATGTCCGGGTCCAGTCCGGAACCGCTGGCCGTCACCGCGTCGGCCGGCACCGCTGCCGCATCCACGCCTTCAGCGGCGGCGACGGCGGCCCGGTTCGCGGCGACGGCCTCGAGCAGTTTCGGATCGTTGGGCCCGAAGTTGGTGGCCGAGGACGACGCCGGGTCCCACTTCACGGCCGAGGGCCGGGGGTGAAACCAGCGCGGGTCCTGAGCGCCGGCGTCGTTAGCGGATGACTGGGCGATCAAGGCAGACGCGGCCGGGTCGCCGGCGGCATCCTTGATGATGGAGCCGTTCGCCTGATATGGCGCGATGAGCTGTGCGATGCCGAAAACGGCCAGCGGGTAGGCGACGCCGAGGGCCAGTGTGGCAAAGAGCAGGAACCGCAGTGCGGTGCCGGCCTGGCGGAGGTAGCCGGTGAGTGCGTTCATGGGGGTGTTCCTAGCCGATTCCGGGGATGAGGGAAATCATGAGGTCGATGATTTTGATGCCGATGAATGGTGCGATCAGGCCGCCGAGCCCGTAGATCAGCAGGTTCCGCGCCAGCGCCTGGTTGGCGGAGACGGCACGGTATTTGACCCCGCGCAGAGCCAGCGGCACCAGGGCGATGATGATGAGGGCGTTGAAGATCACTGCGGACAGGATGGCTGAGGCCGGGGTGGCCAGGCCCATGATGTTCAGCAGTCCGAGCCCGGGGAAGGCTGCGGTGAAGAGGGCCGGGACGATCGCGAAGTACTTGGCGACGTCGTTGGCGACAGAGAAGGTGGTCAGGGCGCCGCGGGTGATGAGCAGCTGCTTGCCGATGCCGACGATGTTGATGAGTTTGGTGGGGTCGGAGTCGAGGTCGACCATGTTCGCGGCGTCCTTCGCGGCCGGGGTTCCGGAGTTCATGGCGACGCCGACGTCCGCCGCGGCCAGGGCCGGGGCGTCGTTGGTGCCGTCACCGGTCATGGCCACGAGCCGGCCTGCGGCCTGTTCCTTTTTGATGACCGCGAGCTTGTCCTCCGGGGTTGCTTCGGCCAGGAAGTCATCGACGCCGGCCTCGGCGGCGATGGCCTTGGCGGTGATGGGGTTGTCGCCGGTGATCATGACGGTCCGGATGCCCATTTGCCGCAGTTCGGCGAAGCGGGCGTGCATGCCGGGTTTGACGACGTCGGCGAGGTGGATGGTTCCCAGGATGTCCGCCCGGCCGTCCTTGTCCACCTGGGCGACCAGCAGGGGGGTGCCGCCCTGGGCCGAGATTTCCTGTACCCGGTGGTCGACCTCCGCCGGGGTGTGCCCGCCGAAGTCGGCAACGAATGCCGCCACCGTGGTGGCAGCGCCTTTTCGGATCTGCAACCCGTCAAGGTCCAGCCCGCTCATGCGGGTGCTGGCGCTGAAGGGGACCACGGCAAAATTGCCGGAGGTGCGTTCGAGTGTGGCCAGATCGGACCCGGTCACGCCCTTGTCCGCGGCGAGGTCCACGATAGAGCGTCCCTCGGGGGTTTCATCGGCCAGACTGCAGACCCGTGCGGCCTCGATG
>NZ_CAKKMM010000386.1:0-4173 GCF_918698205.1 Microbacterium sp. Bi128
CGCAACGGCGATCGTGCGCATCGCGCGCCGCGGTCGAGCGGACGACTGCAGTGCGGACCACGCGCACGCGGCGCATGCGATCGCGAGGACCGCCACCTTGACCGCGAGCGAGGCCGGCAGCGGCACGATCGTCGTCACTCCCGCCACGGCGACGGCCACGACGAACGCGCACACGGACGGCCACAGTACGCGGCCCCCGTCGAGGGTGCGGACCGCCACGAACAGCAGCAACGGCACGAGCACCATGCACATGTCACCGACGGCGAGCGAAGGGCGCCCTCCCCCGCTCCCGTAGACGAGGTACAGGGCACTCGCCCCGACGGCGGCGACCCCGGATGCCGCCGCGTACCGCAGGAACAGGGTGAACACTCCCGGCGCCCCGACGTGCGGCATCGCGACGAACAGCACACCGGCGACGACCGCGACGCTGAGCCCGAGGAGAGCGAGCGACAGAGCCATCGCACCCACCTCCCCCGTCTCACCGCCCGCTCCCACGCGGAGGCGAGGACTCAGCGTAGCTCGCGACATCGGCGGATCCGGACGTGTTCACCGCATCGTTAGCCCCCGCTGTCCTCGGCCCCTTCGCTTTACGCTGGATCGATGCGTTTCCACGTCGAACAAGTCGATCTCGACGATCCGCGAGCGCTGGCGCTCCGCGGCATCCTGGATCTCGATCTCGACGAGCGCTACCGCGAGGCCGACGCGGACGACCCGCCCGAGGTGGCCGCGCAGCGCAACGCCGCCCTCGCGACCCACCCCGCGCAGGTCGTCGCGACGCTTCTGGCGGTGGATGCCGATGGCTCGGCGCTCGGACACGTTCTGCTGCGTCGCCTCGGCGAGGAGTGGGAGCTGAAGCGTCTGATCGTCACCGCGGCCGCGCGCCGACGCGGCGTGGGTCGCGCGTTGACCGATGCGGTGGTGACGCGAGCCCGCGACGGCGGCGCCCGGCGCGTGATCCTGCAGAGCGGGAGGATGCAACCCGAGTCGCTGGCGCTCTACGCCGCCGCGGGCTTCACCCCGATCCCGGTGTACGAGCCGTACATCGCGACGATGCCGGACTCGCTGTGCTTCGAGCGAATGCTCTGACCCGCGCGCGCCGTCACCCGCCGACGAACCGGAACGCCCCCGTCGCGACGGCGACGGACAGCGCCACGCCGATCAGCACCACGGCCCCGACGAGGGCGACCGCGTCCCGCGGGTGCAGCCGCGAGGGACGCGCCCACGTGCGCTCGGTGTCGGCGCCGAAGCCGCGGGCCTCCATCGCCGTCGCGAGCATCGTGCCGCGGCGCACGGCGAAGACGAGCAGCACGAAGGCCATCGAGAAGAACCGTCGGAGGGCTCCGCGGTCGCCGAGACCGCGCGCTCGTCGGGCGAGGGTCATCGTCCGCCAGTCGTCGACGAAGAGTCCCACCGTGCGGGCGCCGGCGAGCACACCGAGCACGAACCGGCTCGGGAGCTTCGCCACCTGCGCTAAGGCGTCCGCGAGCTCGGTGGGGTCGGTGCGGCCGAAGAGGAGGATCGTCGGCAGCCCCAGCGCCACGACGCGCACGAGCACCGCGATCGACAGCGCGATCGAGTCGTCGCTGATCGTGGCGAACAGGAACTGTCCGTAGACCGTGCCGCCCGGCCGCGCGTACAGCAGCATGCTGAACGCCGCGATCGGCGCGAACACCGCGACGGGGATGAGTCGGCGCAGCACCGTCGCGTACGTCAGCCCCGTGAGTGGGACGCACAGGAGTTCGAGCACGACGGCGGTCGCGGCGCTGACGGCGTCGAGCGTGACGAACAGCGGCACCGAGAGCACGAGGGCGATGACGATCCGCGTGACCGGATTGACACCGTCGAGCCACGCGATCGCCCGCGCCGGACGCGTGAGGAGCCCGGTCATGCGGCACCCCCGAGGTCGATCCGGTGCTGCCCGAGGTGCCGGACGACGTCCGCGTCGTGCGTGACCGCGACCACGGTGCGACCGCGCGCGATCTCGCGCTGCAGCAGGCCGACCAGTTCGCTCCATCCCCGCCGGTCCTGACCGAACGTCGGCTCGTCGAGCACGATCACCGCGGGCGACGACGCGAGGACCGTCGCCACCGAGAGGCGGCGCTTCTGTCCGCCCGAGAGCGTGAAGGGGTGGGCCTCGGCGAGGGATGCCAGATCGAGCCGTTCGAGCAGCTCGTCGACGATCGCGTCGACCTCGGCCGCCGGCATCCGCAGGGCCCGGGGACCCACCGCGAGTTCGTCGCGCAGAGTCGACGCGAGGAACTGGTGCTCGGGCTCCTGGAACACCGTGCCGATGCGGGTGAGCAGCTCGGTCGACCGCCAGCGCGACGGGCGGCGCACGCCCCTCGCGGCGAGCGCCGCGGAAGCGACCACTTCGCCGGAGAGTTCGGGCAAGAGCCCCGCGAGGGTCAGGGCGAGCGTCGACTTCCCGGCACCGTTCGGCCCCGTCACCACCGTCCCCGCGCCCTCGGGTACGGCGAGGTCGAGACCGGAGAGCACGGGCGTGCGCCGCTCGCGGCCGATCGTGAGAGAGGTCGCCGAGAGCGCGGCATCCGTCATCGACGAGACCGGCGGCAGCACCGGAAGGTCGACCGGGCGCCCCGGCACCCACACCCCCGCCGCGGCGAGCGCGTCGCCGTGTTCGGCGAACACCCACGCGGGCGGACCGTCGGCCAGGAGCCCCCCGCCCGGAGCGAGCACGATCACGCGGGTGACGAGGTCGGCCCACACCGCGGTCCGGTGCTCGATGAGCACGAGGGTCGTCTCGCCGCGGTCCACGATCCTCCCCACCGCGGCGCGCACCTCGCGCACCCCGTCGGGGTCGAGGTTGGCCGTGGGTTCGTCCAGCAGCAGCAATCCCGGCCGCATCGCGAGCACGCCCGCCAGCGCCAGCCGCTGTTTCTGCCCGCCCGAGAGCGCCTTCGTCGGGCGGTCGAGGGGCACGTCCAGACCCACGGATGCCATCGCCTCGGCAACGCGCGCCGGGATGAGGGCGGGCGGCACCCCGAGGTTCTCGCAGCCGAACGCCACGTCGTCGCCGACCTTGGACAGCACGACTCCACCCTCGGGGTCCTGCAACACGAGGCCGATGCGGCCGCGCTGGGACTCGGGGGCCGCGCCGTCGACCCGGATGGCGCCCGTCGCCTCGCCCTCGTCGCTGCCGCCGAGGAGTCCGGCGAGCCCCGCGAGCAGCGTCGACTTGCCCGCTCCGGACGCCCCGAGCAGCAGCACGCGCTCACCGGGTTCGATCACGAGGTCGACGTCGCGGGTCGCCGGCAGCCGCCGACCGGCGTACCGCCACCCCCAGCCGTCGACCTCGACGCGCGCCGGATGCGGCATCAGACCTCGCGGCGGCGTTCGCGTCCCGCGGCGAAGCGGCTGAGCGCGCCGCTGGCGGCGAGGGCGCGCACCAGCAGCCATCCGACGAGGCCGGCGAGCAGAGCGCCCGAGACGACGAGTGTGCCGAGGTAGAGCAGGTTGAACTCGACGGTCTTGAGGATGTTCGGCGAGCTGCCGACGAAGAACTCCAGCACCCACGCGCCGATACCGGCGCCCGCACCCGCGAGCATCGCGACCGGGAGCGTGAAGCGCAGATAAAGGAACGCGAGGAAGATCAGTTCGGCGCCGAGTCCCTGCGCGAGCCCCGAGAAGATCGTGCTGATGCCCCAGACGTTGCCGATGAGGGCGGACACGATCGCGGCGACGAGTTCGACCAGCAGCGCCGCACCGGGCTTGCGGATCACGAGCCCGCCGACGACACCGCCGAGCAGCCAGATGCCGACGGCGATGCCGCCGAGGCCGGGTGTCAGGCCGTCCATCGCGGCGAACCAGAGGCCGCCGACGGTGTTCCAGCCCCAGAAGACGAGGCCGATCGCGACACCGAGCACGGCGGCGACGACGATGTCGACGACCCGCCAGCGGAAGCGGTCGGACGTGGCGACGGCGGAGGCCGTCCGGGCAGACGTGGACGTGTGCATTGTTTCTCCTCCCTGCGCCGGCATGATCCGGATCAGGTTCGACGGTCGAAGCGTGGATCGCTTCCTCTCAGCCCGGCTCACCGGACTCCCGTGGTTGTGGTTCCCGAGTATAAGCCGGTGGCCGGGGTAGCGTGGGCGGGTGCACGACCAGACCCCGGCCACACGGCGCGAGCTGCGTGACCGGGACGCGGAGCCGGAC
>NZ_CAKKMM010000387.1:0-4169 GCF_918698205.1 Microbacterium sp. Bi128
GGGCGCGTGGGGGAACCGCGCCGCCTGGGCCGGCGAGAAGCTGCGCCAGGCGCTGGACCTGGAACACTGGGGCGCATTCCAAAACAGCTTCCGGGAACTGGCGGCCATGGCCACCGAAGTCGCCGACGGCAAACGCGGCCCGGCACCGGAAACAATCACCTTCCTCTCCGGGGACGTCCACTACTCCTATGTGGCGGAGGTGGAGCGTGCCTCGGGCAGCCGGATCCTGCAGGCCGTCTGCTCCCCCATCCGCAACCCGTTGCCCCGCCTGATGAGGTCCTTCGCGGCCATCATGTCCTACGGCCTGGCCACCCCGGTAGGCGCCTTGGTCGCGCGCTCGGCCAAGGTGCCGGACCCGCCGTTCCACTGGTCCGGCATCCGGGGGCCCTGGTTCCAAAACAACGTGGCCTGCCTGGAAGTGGTACCGGAAGGGCTGAAATTGTGGTGGCAGACCGGGGTGGTGGACGACGGCGACCACCTGAATCCGAGGCTGGAACGCGTCGCCACCCTCACGGTGTCTCCGCGGAGCGCGCAGGACCCCGTCCAGGGGCAGCAGGGGCAACAGCGAAACGCATGACGTGAGCTTCTAGTGATCCCCTCGTCTGATCCCCGCGTCGGCGCAGACGTTCTACCGAAGGTCGCGGTCAGCGGCTGCCACGTTCTCGATGGCGACCGTTTCGATGATTCTGGTCGATGGCTCACCGACCAGCGCCGGCGCCGTCACACCCGTTTTCCACGTATCGTTCTGCAGCCGGCCCAGGAAGTCCACCGCCGCCGCCTGCGTATCGAAGTCCATCTCCAGCATCACGTAATCCTGCTGGTCAAGCGGGCGCGAGATCCGGAATGACCGCACGCCCGACGCAGCGCGGTCCAGCGGATCGCTGTCGAAAGCCCTCCGCCACATGTCAAAATCCCGGACCTGGTGTTCGATCTGCAGGGTAATCACTGGGGCGCTCCTGTCGACGGTTCTACACGCCCACTGTAGGCCCCGAAGGCCCCGCCAAGTAAGGAGCATGGCCGAAGTGTTATTCCGGCTGGCGTCTTACGCCGGCTGGGATCCGGTGTTAGTGCTGGTCGGGGCGTTGGACTGATCGGCCTGGTGGCGTTGCCGGCGGCTCGCCAGCAGGAACGGCACCGCGATCAACTCGATCACGCCGCCGATCGCCAGCGACGCGGCATAGCCGTACACATCTGCCGCCCGTCCGAGCAGCGGCTGGACCACCACGCCACCGCTTGAGCCCATGAGTGAATCGAAGCTGAGCACTGTGGCGCGCTGCTTCGAGGCGATCATGTCGTTCAGGTACGCCTGCCGCACCGGTATGCCCGCCGAGGACACCACTGCCCAGAGCGCCAACAGCACCAGGGCCAACCAGAATACGTGGGTGAACCCGAGCACCACCAGGATCACCGTGTCCACGACGCTGCTCAGGATCAACACGGTGGTGCGCCGGCGGACAAGGCGCCGGATGCGCGGAGCCATCCAGCCGCCGAGCACCTGCGCCGCGGCCACGATGGCCGCCGCCAGGCCCGCGACAGAATACGCGTGGGGGTCCCCATAGAGCTCGAGCAGGTACGGCTGCAGGGCGTAAAACACATAGATCCCGACGCCGAAAGTGAACGGCGCGGCCAGCATCACGTAACGTACGGGCGGATTCTTCAAGCCGTTCTCGATCGAGGCGGCGAGTACAGCACGGGTCGCCTGGAGGGGATGGGTCGAGCGTTCGGGGGTGAACCCGACGTCGCGCATGAGCCCAAACGCCACCGCGAACATGGCCAGCAACACGCCCACGCGCATCAGGAACGGCACGCCCAGATTGGTGGCCTGCGCGATCACGCCGCCGGCAACAGAGCCGGCGAGCATCGCGACTCCGGCGACCATCTGGCCTCGACCGAGCACCGCTTCCATCCCGCCCTCGAACCCAGAGAAGCGCAGTGCATCGACGAGCCAGGCCTCCACCGCTCCGGAGAAGAAGGTGAAGCCCAGGCCGAGCAGGACCGACACCACCGCCCACCACCAGAACGGGGCGGAGAACTGCCAGAGCAGGTAGTAGAAGTAGGTCGAGACGGCAAGGGTCACGGTTCCGAGCAGGAACGAGACGCGCCGGCCCCAACCGTCGGCAACCACCCCGGTGGGCACCTCGAACAGCACCATGCCGGCCGTGAAGAAGGCATTCGCGGCAAACGCCTCGAAGTTGCTGAGACCGGCGTCGAGCAGGAAAAGGGTGTTGATCCCCCAGATGAACGAGGCCGCAAGGGTATTGCCCAGCGTCAACGTCAAATAGATGCGCTGAATCTTTCGGGCGGCGGCGTTCATCGCGTCGCCGTCCCCGCCAGGGCGAGGAGGGAGCACGAGCCCATTCTCGTCTCCGCTGCCGGCACGCGCCAGTGCACACCAGGCGCAGGGCAGGACGCGAACGGTCGAGCCGACGATGCCCGGTCCGCTCAGCAGCCCTGGTTCGTGTAGAACGACCGCCGGCGGGCGTACTCATGGACCCGGTCCAGGGTGGCGATCTGGTCGCGTGCCTTGGTGGCCAGTCCGTCGAACCTGGAACCGTCCAGTCCCAGATCGCCGGAGAGATCCTGCAGCGTCTGCCACAGCCCTAGTTTTCCCATCACCGCCGACCGCATGACCTCGGACTCCAGCACCAGCGTCATCGGCGAGCGGCTCACCACCCGCCCGTTGAGCTTGAGTCGGCCGGCACGCTCCGCAACCCACGCCGCCACCCGCCGCGGAGTTCGCCGTGGCAGGCCAAAATCCCCCACTAGTCCGCGCAGGTACTCCCGCTCCTGCCTGATTTGGGTGGCAAGTGCCGCAAGTTCGGCGTGGAAGGGGGTGTCCGTGAAGTCGCGCACCATGCGCTCTATGCGGCCCTGCCCCGCTGTGGCTCCCGCGAGGTGGTCCGAGAGGTAGAGCCCGAACAATTTCTTATCGATTTTTCCGGAAATCTGCGGTGCCATGAATGCTCCACTCTGATCGAAGGGTTGCTTCGGGAAACATCACCCTACCGGAGGGCATGGCGGGCCCAGAAGTTCTATCGGGGCGCGGAATCGTCGTGCGCCGGCCGCACTGACCCGGCGTCGGGATCCATCGCCACGAGCCCGGCGTCGTCCTTCACCTCTGTCAGTTCCTGCGCCACGTCAGGCTTGAGCCAGGACGCCACCACGCTGACTCCGCCTCCGTCGTCGCGGTCGATCACGACGTCGATCTCGGAGGCGGCCGCCCCCATGCGCGACAGCTGCTCGCGATATGACGCGACGAGCATCTCCAGGCTTTCCTCGGTCCACTCCCCCGGCCGCATCCTCGTTGAGATTTCGACCGGTTCAGGCTGATACAGCGTCATGAAAGTCCTTCCCGTGGGGTTCGATCAGGGTGAGCACGACCCCATTCTCGCCCCCTGCGCCGGTGTGCGCCAGAGCAGGGACATCGGGCCGCCATGGCGCCAGGGCGTTCCGAAGTGAACTACGGCTATTCCCAAGTACTCCCCGCACTCGATCACCTGGGCGCGATGCACAGCGACGTCGTCGTTCCTCTCCTGCAGGCCTGGCTGGGAAAAGTGGGCCGGCAGCAATAGGAACATCTCCCCGGGACTGTCGCGGCGCCCGTTCCTATGTGCTGAGGCGGAAAACGTCGGCTTTGATCGCGTGGCGTCCGGTCTTGCGCTTCCCCGACGGCGTCCCATACAACACCAAGGCCGACCGGTCATCGTCGAGAACGGTGATCCCCTCGGCATGGTCCTCGTCCTCACCGAACGGCGCGTCAAATTCGCAATGCAAGTCGTCTTTCGGCAGGACGGCCTCGGCCTGCGACGTCAGCGCGCCCCGCCAGCGAAACACGGCCGCGCGCCCGTCGAGTTCCATGGTGGGTCCTGCCAGGACGAGCATGTCCCGTCCGTGACGGCACAGATCCCGCACGCCCAAACCATGCAGGCGAAGGAAGTGCTTGCGGTAGCGACGATTCCCGGGACCGATCGGCTGCGGCTCCAAGCCGGGCCCGCCACCAACCTGGAGCTCTATGATCATCGCCCACCCACGCAGCACCGGCCCGCGCAGACCGATGAACACCCGGTCGCCCGCTACGGCGAGGCCCTCGCAGTCAATGCCGTTGTCCTTGCCCGGGATCGGGCGACCGGTCGTCGAGGACTGGATGAAGCTTCCAAGATGTGGGTCAT
>NZ_CAKKMM010000388.1:0-4165 GCF_918698205.1 Microbacterium sp. Bi128
GCGAGGCGCTCGACAAGCTGAAGCTCTCGGATGCGTCGCTGCAGTACGAGCCCGAGACGTCCGTCGCCCTCGGCTTCGGCTTCCGCTGCGGCTTCCTCGGTCTGCTGCACCTCGAGATCATCACCGAGCGCCTCTCGCGCGAGTTCGGTCTCGACCTCATCACCACCGCCCCGTCGGTGACGTACGAGGTCACCACCGACACCGGCGAGACGGTCTCGGTCACGAACCCGAGCGAGTACCCCGACGGGCGCGTCGCCGAGGTCTCGGAGCCGATCGTGAAGGTCGGCATCCTGCTGCCGAAGGACTACGTCGGCACCGTCATGGAGCTGTGCCAGTCGCGCCGCGGAACCCTCCTCGGCATGGACTACCTCAGCGAAGACCGCGTCGAGCTGCGCTACAACATGCCTCTCGGCGAGATCGTCTTCGACTTCTTCGATCACCTCAAGAGCCGCACGCAGGGGTACGCGAGCCTCGACTACGAGCCCGCGGGTCAGCAGACGGCCGACCTCGTCAAGGTCGACATCCTGCTGCAGGGCGAGAAGGTGGATGCCTTCAGCTCGATCGTCCACCGCGAGAAGGCCTACAGCTACGGCACAATGATGACCGAGCGCCTGCGCAAGCTCATCCCGCGTCAGCAGTTCGAGGTGCCCATCCAGGCCGCGATCGGCGCGCGGATCATCGCGCGCGAGAACATCCGCGCGATCCGCAAGGACGTGCTCGCCAAGTGCTACGGCGGTGACATCACCCGCAAGCGCAAGCTCCTCGAGAAGCAGAAAGAGGGCAAGAAGCGCATGAAGATGGTGGGTCGCGTCGAGGTTCCGCAGGAGGCGTTCATCGCCGCCCTGTCCGGCGACGTCGAGGGCAAGAAGTAACGACGCCCACCGTCCTCCCATCCGCGCAGAGGAGACTGGAGATCATGCGCCGGCAGAACTTCACCGACGACACGGTCGATTACGCCGCGGTCGGCGCCACCCAGGCGCACGACCTGATGCAGTATCCGCCGCAGCACTCCGTGCCCGCCGAAGACGCCTGGCGCATCGGCAGCGGCGAGGAGCGCTTCGCGGCCGCGGGCGAGTTGCTGCTGTCGTGGGCACCGCTGCGCGCGGCGGAGCTGAGCATCAGCGATGTCCGGCCGGCCACCGACGGCGGCTACTCCGGCGTGGGTTTCGACGCCGACGGCGCCCCGATCGCCCCGAGTCGCCTCGAATCCGAGCAGCGCTTCGCCACCGACGGCACGCCGTTCGTAGGCCCGGGGACGAGCGTCCGCCTGCACGGCAAGGTCGACGGGCACCGCGCCGACGCGCACCTGCGCGTCATCTCGGTGTTCGAGGAGCCGCGTCGCGTCGGGTACATCCTCGGCACGGTGGGGCACTCGATCGTGAGCGGCGAAGAGCTGTTCAGCGTGGAGTGGCGCGACAACGACGAGGTGTGGTTCTCGGTGCGCGCGTTCGACCGGCCGACGGCCCCGTCGTACCGACTCTTCACCGGGCTCGTCCGCCGTCGTCGCCGGGCGCTGTTCCAGCGGTACCTCCGGGCGATCTCGCCGTTGTACACGTCCTGATGGGCGGCCCCCTGCCGCTCGGTGACCCCGCTCCGGTCGACGGACGTCTGCCCGACGACCTGATCCACGACGCCGCCGCCGATTTCGGCGTGTACCTGCACGTGCCGTTCTGTCGCGTGCGCTGCGGGTACTGCGACTTCAACACCTACACGTCGAGCGAATTGCGGGGAGCACGGCAAGAGGACTTCGCGGACACGCTCGCCGCCGAGGTGCGTCTGGCCGGAACGGTGATGGATGCCGCGGGCGCCCGGCGGGCGGCATCCACGGTGTTCTTCGGGGGAGGCACCCCGACGCTGCTCCCGCCCGGCGACCTGGCGCGCATGCTGGGCGCGGTGCGTGACGAGTTCGGGATCGCCGACGGCGCCGAGGTCACCGTCGAAGCCAACCCCGACACCGTCGACGACCGGGTCGCCGAGACCCTGGCCGCCGCGGGCGTGACGCGCCTGTCGATCGGGATGCAGTCGGCCCAGCCCCACGTGCTGGCGGTGCTCGACCGCACGCACGATCCGCGGAACGTCGCCACAGCGGTGGCGTCGGCGCGGCGGGCCGGCCTCGACGTGTCGCTCGACCTCATCTACGGCGCGCCGGGGGAGTCGCTCGACGACTGGCGCGCATCGCTCGAGACCGCCGTGGCCCTCGCTCCCGACCACGTCTCGGCGTACGCGTTGATCGTCGAGGACGGCACGAAGCTCGCGCGCCAGATCCGATCGGGCGCCCTGTCGATGCCCGACGACGACCTCCAGGCCGACATGTACGAGCTCGCGGACGATCTGCTGTCGGCCGCGGGATACGAGTGGTACGAAGTGTCGAACTGGGCGACGGCCGCGTCGCACCGCTCGCGTCACAACCTGGCGTACTGGCGCGGCACCGACTGGTGGGGCTTCGGTCCGGGCGCGCACAGTCACGTCGCGGGGCTCCGCTGGTGGAACGTCAAGCACCCCGCCGCCTACGCCCAGCGGCTGGCGGCCGAGGAGTCCCCGGCCGCGGCGCGCGAACGTCCCGACGAGACGGCGCGGCGCCTCGAATCGGTGCTGCTGCGGAGCCGTATCCGCGAGGGCCTGCCGGTGTCCGAGCTCCTCGGCGAGGGCCGGAAGGCCGTGGCATCCCTCATCGCCGACGGTCTCATCGACGGTGCGGATGCCGTGCGCGGACGCATCGTCCTGACCCGGCGCGGCCGCCTGCTCGCCGATGCCGTCGTGCGGGCTCTGACCGCGTAGGCGCGTTCCCGGCTCACGTGCGGGCCGATCCTCTAGAATTGGCACTCAGGTGTCCGGAGTGCCAGGAGGAGGGAGCCGGCCATGGTGTCCGAACGCGGCTTGCAAGTGCTCCGCGCGATCGTCCAGGACTACGTCGACACGCGAGAGCCCGTCGGCAGCAAGGCGATCGTCGACCGCCACGCCTTCGGCGTGTCCGCCGCCACGATCCGTAACGATATGGCGCTCCTCGAGGACGAAGAGCTCATCGTCGCCCCCCACACGTCGTCGGGCCGTGTGCCCACGGACAAGGGCTACCGCGTCTTCGTCGACCACCTCGCCGAGCTCCGCCCCCTGTCGTCCGCGCAGCGGAGCGCCATCACGTCCTTCCTCGACGAGGCGGGCGACCTCGACGACCTCCTCGCCCGCACCGTACGCGCCCTCACGCAGCTGACCGGCCAAGTCGCGATCGTGCAGTACCCGTCGTTCGCCCGCGCGAACCTCACGCACGTCGAGCTCGTCGCCCTCGGCGGTCCGCGCGTGCTCGTCATCCTCGTCACCGACACCGGCCGCGTCTCGCAGCGGATCGCGATCGTCCCCGTGGAGCCCACCGAGGCCGACATCGTCCAGCTTCGCGCGCGCGTGGCGGCCGTGCTCGTGGGCCGCAGCGTCGCCGAGTGCGCGCAGACCGTCGCCGGTGTCGCCGCCGAAGGTCCGCGTCCGGGCGTCGCCCTGGATGCCATCGCCGACGCGGTCCTGCGGATCGTGGGCGAAGAGCTCGACGAGTTCCGTCAGGACCGGCTGGTCATGGCGGGAGCGGCGACGCTCGCCAAGCGCGAGTCGGACTTCCGTGGCAGCATCTACCCGTTGCTCGAAGCCATCGAGGAGCAGGTCACGCTGCTGCGGTTGATGAGCGAGATGGTCGCCGACGAGCAGGGTCTCTCGGCCAGCATCGGCCGCGAGAACGAGCCTTTCGGTCTCATCGAGGCCTCCGTGCTCGCGAGCCGGTACGACGGTTCGACGGGCGGTGCCCGCGTGGGCCTGCTCGGTCCCACCCGCATGGACTATTCGTCCAACCTCGCGGCGGTCCGCGCCGTCGCGCACTACTTGACCCGGATGCTCGAAGACGACGACAGCGCGCGTTGACGAGCTCCCTCTGAAAGATCGACCCCGCACGAGCGGGTAGGAAGGCGACTGTGGCTGACCACTACGAGGTCCTCGGTGTCGCACGCGACGCCGCCCCCGACGACATCAAGCGCGCGTACCGGCGTCTCGCCCGCGAACTGCACCCCGACGTCAACCCGGGAGAGGACGCCTCCGAGCGTTTCAAGCTCGTCACGCACGCGTACGACGTGCTGAGCGACCCCGAGCAGCGCCGCCGGTACGACATGGGCGGCGACCAGAACCCGTT
>NZ_CAKKMM010000389.1:0-4139 GCF_918698205.1 Microbacterium sp. Bi128
GGGCGTTGCCGGTGCTGGTGGCGAGGTGCTCGAAGCTGACGGCCAGTGCGAGGAATTCACCCAGGCTGTCCCAGCGCAGGTGGTTCTCCTTGAGCAACTGCTGGACGTGCTTCGGGGCGGATCCGCCGGCGCCGGTCTCGAACAGGCCGCCGCCGTTGATCAGCGGCACCACCGAAAGCATCTTGGCGCTGGTGCCCAGTTCCAGGATCGGGAAGAGGTCGGTGAGGTAGTCGCGGAGCACGTTGCCGGTCACCGAGATGGTGTCCTCGCCCTTGCGGAGGCGCTCCACCGTGAAGGCCGTGGCCTCATCCGGGGACATGATGGCGATTTCCAGGCCCTCGGTGTCGTGGTCCTTGAGGTATTCCTCCACCTTGGCGATCATCCGGGCGGCGTGCGCGCGGCCCTTGTCCAGCCAGAAGACGGCGGGCGTGGCGGAGGCGCGGGCGCGGGTGACGGCCAGCTTGACCCAGTCGCGGATCGGCACGTCCTTGGTCTGGCAGGCGCGCCAGATGTCGCCCGGGGCAACCTTGTGCTCGATCAGCACGGTGCCGGCGTCGTCGACGATCTGGACGGTGCCGGCGGACTGGATCTCGAACGTCTTGTCGTGGCTGCCGTATTCCTCGGCGGCCTGGGCCATGAGGCCGACGTTCGGGACGGTGCCCATGGTGGTGGGATCGAAGGCCCCGTGGGCGCGGCAGTCATCAACCACGACCTGGTAGATGCCGGCGTAGCTGCTGTCCGGGAGGACGGCGAGGGTATCGGCTTCCTGGCCGTCGCGGCCCCACATGTGGCCCGAGCTGCGGATCATGGCCGGCATCGAGGCGTCGACAATGACGTCGGAGGGCACGTGCAGGTTGGTGATGCCCTTGTCGGAATCGACCATCGCGAGTTCGGGGCCCTCGTTGAGGCCCTTTTCGATGGCTGCCTGGACCTCGCCGCGGATCTCCTCCGGCAGGTCCTCGAGGCCGTTGAGGATGGAGGCAAGGCCGTTGTTGGGGCTCAGGCCGGCGGCGGCGATCTGCTCACCGTAGGTGGCGAAGAGGTCCGCGAAGTAGGCCTTGACGACGTGGCCGAAGATGATGGGGTCCGAGACCTTCATCATGGTGGCCTTGAGGTGGGCGGAGAACAGCACGCCCTCGTTCTTGGCCCGGGCGACCTGGGCTGCGAGGAACTCATCCAGGGCCGCGGCACGCATCACGGTGCCGTCGATGACCTCGCCGGCCAGGACCGGGAAGGCACGCTTGAGGACCTTGACGGTGCCGTCTTCCTTGACGAGCTGGATCTTGATGTTGGTGTCGGCCTCGATCACCACGGACAGCTCGTTCGAGCGGAAGTCGTCGGCGTCCATGTGGGCCACGTTGGTCTTGGACTCCGGAGTCCAGGCGCCCATGCTGTGCGGGTTCTGGCGGGCGTAGTTCTTGACCGAGAGCGGGGCGCGGCGGTCCGAGTTGCCTTCGCGCAGGACCGGGTTCACGGCGGAGCCCTTGATCTTGTCGTAGCGGGACCGGATGTCCGTTTCCTCGTCCGAGGAGGGGTTGTCCGGGTAGTCCGGCAGCGCGTAGCCGTGGCCCTGGAGTTCGGCGATTGCGGCCTTCAGCTGGGGCACGGAGGCGCTGATGTTGGGCAGCTTGATGATGTTGGCTTCGGGCGTCTTGGCGAGTGCACCAAGCTCGGCCAGGGCGTCGCTGACGCGCTGCTCTTCGGTGAGGTAGTCGCCGAACACGGCGATGATGCGGCCGGCCAGCGAGATGTCGCGGGTCTCCACTTCCACACCGGCCGTCGAGGCGAACGCCTCAATGATCGGCAAGAACGAATAGGTGGCCAGCATCGGCGCTTCGTCGGTGTGGGTATAGATAATCTTTGCCATTGCGCGGGCGTCTCCCTGAAGGTCTGGGTATTTCCGGAATCTTGTGTTATCTCAACACCCCTAACTTACCCGAGGTGCCCCCGTTGGCGCCTACCGGCGTCGTGCGCGGACGGATGAGTGACATCCCAACACGGCATAACAAAAATTGACAACCGACTTTACAGGTTAGTCAAATTGCCGTAGTTTCGTTCCATCCAGCGGCCGCCAACAGCGCCCGCCCCGCTTTTCCACCGGTTAGGACACCCATGAGAACACCCAAGACTCTGGCCACCAGCCTGCTGACTCTTTCGGCCGCCGCGCTGCTGGCCCTGAGTGCCGCGGGGGCGGCCACGGCCTCCCCCGCACCGGCCAAGGCACCGGTTTCCACCTCCGATGTCGCCAGCCACACCGTCACCGAGACGGGCGCGGCCGACTACTGGACCGCGGAACGCATGCGCAGCGCCGTCCCCGGCGACGTCCTGGCCGACAGGGCCATGAAGCGCAACGGCAAGGCCACCGCGGCCAGGGGCCCGGCGGAAACGGGCGCGCCGAGCAAGGTCGAGGCCGCGGCTCCCAAGCTGCAATCCCAGACGCTCCAGACCAAGACCAATGCCAGCGAAACCCCCGTCCCGCACATCGGCAAGGTCTTCTTCACCCTCGGCGGGACGAACTACGTCTGCTCCGGCAACTCGGTCTCCTCCGGCAACAAGAGCACGGTCTCCACGGCCGGGCACTGCGTGAATGAGGGCCCGGGCGCCTTCGCCACCAAGTTCACGTTCGTCCCGGCGTACCTGAACGGCGCGGCCCCCTACGGCAAGTGGACGGCCAAGGCCCTCTACGCCCCCACCCAGTGGAGCTCCTCGGGTGACATGACCTACGACACCGGCTTCGCCGTCATGTCCACGCTCAACGGCCAGTACCTGAGCGACGTCGTCGGCGGCTCCGGGCTGCAGTTCAACGCCGCCCGCGGCCTGAGCTACAAGTCATTCGGTTACCCCGCCGCAGCGCCCTTCAACGGTGAATCCCTCAAGAGCTGCTCCGGCACCGCCACGAACGATCCCTACAACCCGCAGTTCAACACCCAGGGGATCCCCTGCAACATGACCGGCGGTTCCTCAGGCGGTCCGTGGTTCATCGGCACCAGCGCCGCCGGCTACCAGAACTCCATCAACAGCTACGGCTACGGCAGCAACTCCACCACGATGTACGGCCCGTACTGGGGCAGCGTGAGCCAGCAGGCCTACACCACGGCGGCCGCTTCCTGACCTGAGGGCGCGGGGCCTCGTTCGCGCGGGGCCCGCGTGCTCCGTTCGCGGGGGCCTGTTCGCGGGGCCCGCGCTCCGTTCGCGGGGGCCTGTTCGCGGGGCCCGCGCAGTCGGGCTTGTCTACCCTGTTTACCCTGTTTGCCCCAGCGCGGGGTCATTGCGTCCCATCTTCAGCAGTGGGGAGGACGCAGTGGCCCCGCGCTGGCTTTATGTGCGACGGCGGATCGCGCCCGCCCCCTGGACATGCCCTCCGCTAACACCAAGGCCCGGACATATACCCCACATGTCCGGGCCTTGCCATGAGGAATGGACATGTCCTCCCGGGCGGCTTCTCGGCGCTTGGGAACGAATGAGCATGTCCCCCGGCCAGGGAGGGCATGTCCCGGAAAGGAATGGGCATGTCCGACCGGGTCGGTCTCGAGCTCCTGAACCCGTGAGCACGTCCTTTGGGTTGGCCCGGTACGCACCGCAAAGAATGAGCATGTCCCCCGGATGGCCAAGGCAGCCCCGGTCGCACGGGACATGCCCTCTCCACACTCCGAAGCCTGGACATATCCCCCATATGCCCACTCCTTGCCGCGAAAAATGAGCATGTCCCGCGGAACGAATGAGCATGTCCCAAGGTCCGGCCACCAGCCCACTCGATGGCACAAAAAATGGACATATCCCCCGGCCAGGGAGGGCATGTCCATTTTTTGTGCGGGTCTTGCGCTCGGGTCCCTTGTGCGCGAACCGCAGCCCGAGTGGAAGAGCACTACCCGAGTGGAAGGGCCCTAGTGGAAGAAGTGGCGTGCCCCGGTGAAGTACATGGTGATGCCGGCGGCGTTGGCCGCGGCGATGACTTCCTCGTCCCGGACTGAGCCGCCGGGCTGGACGACGGCGCGCACGCCGGCGTCGACCAGGATCTGCAGTCCGTCGGCGAACGGGAAGAACGCGTCCGAGGCCGCTACAGCGCCCCGGGCACGCTCCGGCGAAGCGGCGGCGTCGGCATTCGAGGCCCCGCCAGCACCCTCGACATCGGACTCCAC
>NZ_CAKKMM010000390.1:0-4136 GCF_918698205.1 Microbacterium sp. Bi128
GCCTGGCGGTGGACGAACCCGACGCCGTGGATCCCGGCGTGCTCACGGCTCTGCGCAGCGGCGATGCCGACGCCCTGAGCCGCGTGCTGGTCAACGACCTCCAGCGCGCCTCGATCGAACTGGCCCCGGGCCTGCGCGAGACCCTGGGCCGCGGCGAGGCCTGCGGCGCGATCGCAGGCATCGTCTCCGGCTCCGGACCCACCGTCGCGTTCCTCGCGCACAGCCCCGCCGCGGCCGCCGGGCTCGCCGAAGAGCTGCGGCACCACAGCCTCGACGCCATGGCGGTGCACGGGCCGGTGCACGGGGCCCGCATCATCTCCGATACGCTCCTTTAGGAGCTTTTGACGCATCGCATCCGATGACTTCACAGCTTCACTTCACCGATACACCTAAGAAAGCAGTTCCCAGTGGCACACCTGCTCGGCGGCGAGAACCTCACGGTCTCGTATGCAACCCGTACCGTCCTCGATGGCATTACCCTCGGCCTTGAAGAGGGCGACCGGATCGGCATGGTGGGCCGCAACGGTGACGGCAAGTCAACCCTGATGCGGTTGCTGGCCATGCGCTCCACCCCGGACTCCGGCCGGGTGACCAAGCGCAGCGAGGTCAACATCGGCTACCTGGACCAGAGCGACGTGCTCGACGGCGACCTCACCGTCGGCGCCGCGATCGTGGGGGACCAGGCCGACTACGAGTGGGCCCGCAATCCCCAGATCCGCGAAGTCATGGGCGGGCTGGTGTCCGACGTCGACTGGCACGCCAACGTCCACGCGCTCTCCGGCGGGCAGAAGCGGCGTGTGGCGCTGGCCAAGCTGCTGATCGAGGACCACGACGTCATCATGCTCGACGAGCCCACCAACCACCTCGACGTCGAAGGCGTCGCGTGGCTGTCCCGGCACCTGAAGACCCGCTGGCGGGCCAACCAGGGCGCCTTCCTCGTCGTCACCCACGACCGGTGGTTCCTCGACGAAGTCTGCACCAAGACCTGGGAAATCCACGACGGCATCATGGACCCGTTCGACGGCGGCTATGCCGCCTACGTCCTGGCCCGGGCCGAGCGCGACCGCTCCGCTTCCGTGATGGAAAGCAAGCGCCAGCAGCTCGTGAAGAAGGAACTCGCCTGGCTCAGGCGCGGTGCCCCGGCCCGCACCGCCAAGCCCAAGTTCCGGATCGAGGCAGCCAACGCCCTGATCGCGGACGTCCCCGAGCCGCGCGACTCGACGGCGCTGAGCAAGATGGCCACCGCCCGGCTGGGCAAGGATGTCCTGGACCTCGAGCACGTCTCGCTGGACTTCCTCGGCGGCGAGGCCGGGCAGAAGCTCTTCGACAACATCACGCTGCGCCTCGCCCCCGGGGAGCGGCTGGGCCTCGTGGGCGTCAACGGCGCCGGCAAGACCACCCTGCTCAAACTCCTCAACGGTGAGATCCAGCCCAGCTCCGGGAAGGTCAAGCGCGGCAAGACGGTGGTCACCGCGGTCCTGACCCAGGAGGTCAAGGAACTCGACGACGTCTCGGACCTGCGCGTGATCGAAGTGATCGAGCGGGAAAAGCGCTCCTTCAACGTCGGCGGCAAGGAATTCACCGCCGGCCAGCTCGTGGAGCAGCTGGGCTTCACCAACGAGAAGCAGTGGACCCCGGTCAAGGACCTCTCCGGTGGCGAACGCCGGCGGCTGCAGCTCCTGCGCCTGCTCGTGGGGGAGCCGAACGTGCTGATGCTTGACGAGCCGACCAACGACCTCGACACCGACACCCTCGCCGCCGTCGAAGATGTGCTCGACGGCTGGCCGGGCACGCTCGTCGTCGTCAGCCACGACCGCTACCTGCTCGAGCGCGTCACGGACCACCAGATGGCGCTCCTTGGCGATGGCAAGATCCGTGCCCTGCCGCGCGGCGTGGACCAGTACCTCGAACTGCGGGAAGGGGCCATGGCCGGCTCCACGATCACAGGCGGCGGCAACCCCGTCACCTCCGCCGGCGGGGGATCCACTCCCGCCACCAGCGGCCCTTCCGAGGCCGAAAAGCGCGACGCCCGCAAGGCCAAGAACCGGATCGACCGCCAGCTGGGCAAACTCAAGCAGCAGGAAGACAAGATCCACGCCCAGATGACCGCCGGGGCCGGGGACGCCAGCAAGTTCGACCAGCTCGCCGGGCTTAACGCGAAACTCCAGGAACTGGCCGGGGAACGCGAAGCCCTTGAACTCGAATGGCTCGAAGCCCTGGAAGTGCTGGGGGAGTAGCCTCCTGCCCTCCCCGGGACATGCCCAGCGTGAGCACCCACCGCTGGACATGTCCCTCGCAGCCCTCAAAACCCACGGGACATGTCCCTCGCCGCGGACCAGGGATGGGCATGTCCCTTGGCGGGCTGAATTTCCGCTGGGCATGTCCCTTGGTGCGGACCAACACTGGACATGTCCCTTGGAGGGCTCAATTCCCGCCGGGCATGTCCCTCGCCGCGGGCCAGCATTGGACATGTCCCTTGGAGGGCTCAAATCCCGCCGGGCATGTCCCTCGCCGCGGGCCAGGGATGGGCATATTGGCGTTATGCCCATTGTCCGGGACCAACACTGGGCATATCCCGCATAGGGACCGAGGTCTCTGCGCACGCCCGGGAAGGCACGTCCCGCGGAGTGCGTGAATCCTGCGCCACATGTCACTTTGCGCGGGCCAGCACTGGACATGTCCCTTGGAGGGCTCAAATCCCGCAGGGCATGTCCCTCGGCGCGGACCAGCACTGGACATATTGGCATCATGTCCATTGCTCGGGACCAACACTGGGCTCATCCCGCGTAGGGGCCGAGGTCTCTGCGCGCCCAAAAAGGCACGTCCCGCGGAGTGCGTGATTCCTGCGGCATATGTCCGGCCGCGCGGACCAACACTGGACATGTCCACTGGAGGGGCGAAATCCCGCCGGGCATGTCCCTCGTCCAGAGATGGGCATATTGGCAGTATGTCCATTGCTCGGCTCCAACACTAGGCATGTCCCGCGTGGGGAACGGGGTCTCTGCGCACACCCCGGAAGGCACGTTCCGCGGAGCTCGTGAATCCCGCGGCACATGTCCCGCCGCGCGGACCAAGAATGGGCATGTCCCGTGGCGCTGGCCGCACCGCCCTCCCGCGCCTGCCCGCTCCTTCCGCGGCGCTGAGTCGCACGAGCATCAACCTTCGTGGCAGAATTGATTCTCGTGCCACAGGTCAAGCCTGGGCACGGTCCGCTCTGGTGTAATGGCAGCACCCCGGCCTTTGGAGCCGTGGAGTATAGGTTCGAGTCCTATGGGCGGAACTTGGCGAGACACACCGCGCAACCAAGCAAGGAGAGCCAATACGTGAGCCCCGAGAATACTGGCCCGGCCGCCGTGATCGTCCTAGCTGCAGGGGCCGGTACCCGGATGAAATCCCGTACCCCCAAAATTCTCCATGAGATCGGCGGCCGCTCGCTGGTCGGCCACGCGCTCCAGGCGGCCCGCAGTATCAGCCCCCGCGAGCTGGCCCTGGTGGTCCGGCATGAACGCGACCTCGTGGCCGCCCACGTCTCCGCCCTCGATCCGAAAGCCCTGATTGTGGACCAGGACGATGTGCCCGGCACCGGCCGCGCGGTCGAGGCGGCACTGGAAGCGCTCGACACGCTCGACCCCCAAGACCCGCTGGCCGGAACGGTCGTGGTCACGTACGGCGACGTCCCGCTGCTCACCGGTGGCCTGCTCGGCGAGCTCGTCGCCGCCCACGAGGCCGAGGGCAACGCCGTCACCGTCCTCACCGCCGTGCTCGAGGACGCCACCGGCTACGGTCGCATCCTCCGCGCAGAAGACGGAACCGTCACGGGAATCCGCGAACACAAGGACGCCACCAGCGCCGAACGCGAAATCCGTGAGGTTAACTCCGGCATCTACGCCTTCGACGCCGCAGTCCTGCGCGACGCGCTGGTCCACGTCACCACGGACAACGCCCAGGGCGAAAAGTACCTCACCGATGTCCTGGCCCTGGCCCGCGCCGCGGGCGGCCGCGTCGCGGCCGTCGTCACCGACGACCGCTGGCAGGTGGAGGGCGCCAACGACCGCGTCCAGCTCTCGGCGCTCGGCGCTGAACTCAACCGCCGCACCCTCGAAGCCTGGATGCGCGCCGGCGTGACCGTCGTGGAT
>NZ_CAKKMM010000391.1:0-4083 GCF_918698205.1 Microbacterium sp. Bi128
AACTTGAGGGAGCCCTCATCCGCGTCACGGCGTTCGCCAGCCTGAACCGGCAGCCGGTGGATGTGGCCCTGGCCGAGATGGTGCTCAAGGACCTGATCACCGACGACGGTGCCCAGGAAATCACCTCTGCGCAGATCCTCACCCAGACAGCCGACTACTTCAAGCTCAGCATGGAAGAACTCTGCAGCAAGTCGCGCACCCGCACGCTGGTGACCGCCCGGCAGATCGCGATGTACCTGTGCCGGGAGCTGACGGACATGTCCCTGCCCAAGATCGGACAGGAGCTGGGCGGCCGCGACCACACCACCGTGATCCACGCCGACCGCAAGATCCGCGAACTCATGGCCGAGCGCCGGGTCATCTACAACCAGGTGACCGAGCTGACCAACCGGATCAAGCAGCAGCAGCGCAATTCCTGAGCCATCGGCCGGCGCACTCATACCTTATTAACAGGGCCCTGTGGACAACCCTGTGGATAGTTAAGGGGACAACCGCGGTTAATGGGCTTAAAACCCTTAAGGCGCCTGTGGATTGGCCAGTCGGCCAAAAATCTTGTCCCCATCCACACCCTGTTTAAAACCTGCTCCGCCCACAGTCCATGAACAGGGCTTAACCGCGGATTCGCACGGCAGGATCGAGTTATCCACAGTTTCCACAGCAGTTATTAACACTACTAATCCCAAGAAAATGAAATTCCCTCAAACAACAATCTCCATCCCACCTCCAAGCAGCGCCCAGGCCCGTTCCGGACCGGCGCAGGAGACCGGCCCCGCGAACAACACCGATGTAACCCGGGGATGGGAGAAACGCTCACCTTGGGGCTAAGCTGTCTGCAGTGCGTCCGTCCCGGACATCTTTTGTGGTTCCTACCGGGCCATGGGGCCCGGGCGGGCGGACGATTCCTTTGTTGACGGAATTCGGCGTCCCTGCCGAGGTCCGCCGCAGCTCGAGCAGTTTCAGCGATTTTCAGCACTAACAGCAGCAATGAAAGGCGGCACCCTTCCGTGAAGTTCAGAGTCGAACGGGACGTCCTGGCAGAAGCCGTGACATGGACCGCCCGGTCGTTGTCTCCGCGGCCGCCCGTTCCCGTACTTTCGGGCCTGCTCCTGAAAGCTGAAGCCGGTACCGTCAGCCTGTCGAGCTTCGACTACGAGACCTCCGCGAGGCTCGAAATCCCCGCTGACATCAGCGCCGAGGGCACTATCCTGGTATCGGGCCGCCTGCTCGCGGACATCTGCCGCAGCCTGCCGTCCGCCCCCGTCGAGGTCGAAACCGACGGCAACAAAGTGACGCTCACCTGCCGCCGAAGCAGCTTCCACCTGGCCACGATGCCCGAGGCTGAATACCCGCCGCTGCCGGCCCTGCCGACGATCAGCGGCACCGTGCCCGGCGATTCGTTCGCCCAGGCCGTATCCCAGGTGATCATCGCGGCCAGCAAGGACGACACCCTGCCGATCCTGACCGGTGTGCGGATGGAAATCGAGGACGACCTCATCACCCTCCTGGCCACCGACCGCTACCGCCTGGCCATGCGGGAAGTCCCCTGGAAGCCTGCGACGCCGGGCATCTCCACGAGCGCCCTGGTCAAGGCCAAGACCCTCAACGAAGTGGCGAAGACCCTGGGCAGCAGCGGCGACATCAACATCGCCCTCGCCGACGACGACAGCCGGCTGATCGGCTTCGAGAGCGGCGGCAGGACCACCACTTCACTCCTGGTCGACGGCGACTACCCGAAGATCCGTTCGCTCTTCCCGGATTCGACCCCCATCCACGCCACCGTGCAGACCCAGGAACTGGTCGAAGCCGTGCGCCGCGTCTCGCTCGTGGCCGAACGCAACACGCCTGTCCGGCTCGCTTTCACCCAGGGCCAGCTGCACCTGGACGCCGGCACCGGCGAGGACGCCCAGGCCTCCGAAGAGCTCGAAGCCCAGCTGTCCGGTGAAGACATCACCGTGGCCTTCAACCCGCACTACCTGATCGAGGGCCTCAGCGTCATCGAAACCAAGTTTGTGCGGTTCTCCTTCACCACCGCACCCAAGCCGGCCATGATCACTGCCCAGCAGGACGCCGAGGGCGAGGACCAGGGCGACTACCGCTACCTCGTCATGCCCGTCCGGCTGCCCAACTAGCCGTCATTGCCGTGCCCCGGACCTCCGGAGCACGGCACCTGCGGGCCATCACGGCCGTCTCCAACGAAGCACCCCAGCGCAGAAAAGAGTTCATCCCCGTGCACATCGGACTAATCGGCCTTGGAAAAATGGGCTTCAACATGCGTGAACGGCTGCGCAACGGCGGGATCGAGGTCACCGGGTTTGACCGCAACCCCGACGTTGCCGACGTCGCCACCCTGGACGAACTCATCGCCGCCGTCCCGGCGCCGCGCCTGATCTGGGTCATGGTCCCCTCGGGCGAGATTACCGACGCCGTGATCACCGAACTGGGCACCAAGCTCGACGCCGGTGACCTCGTGATCGACGGCGGCAACTCCCGCTTCACGGAAGACCAGAAGCACGGTGCCGCGCTGGCCGAAAAGGGAATCCGCTTTGCGGACTGCGGCGTGTCCGGCGGGGTCTGGGGCCTCCAGAACGGTTACGGCCTGATGGCGGGCGGCGATGCCGCGGACATCGAACGGGCACTCCCCGTCTTCGATGCGCTCCGTCCCGCAGGTGAGCGGGCCGACAGCTTTGTGCACGTCGGCGGCGTCGGCGCCGGCCACTACGCCAAAATGGTCCACAACGGGATCGAATATGGCCTGATGCAGGCTTACGCCGAGGGGTACGAGCTCCTGGCCGCCAAAGAGATCGTCGCCGATCTTCCCGGGACATTCCGGGCCTGGCAGAAGGGAACGGTTGTCCGCTCCTGGCTCCTGGACCTCATGGTCAAGGCCCTTGACGAGGATCCCGGACTGGAATCGATCTCCGACTACGTCGAGGATTCGGGCGAAGGCCGCTGGACCGTCGAGGAGGCCATTGCCAACGCGGTGCCGGCCCCGGCGATCACGGCTGCGCTGTTCGCCAGGTTCTCCTCCCGCGAGGACAATTCGCCGGCCATGAAGATGGTCTCGGCGCTGCGCCACCAGTTCGGCGGCCACGCGACCCGGCCGGCCAAATAATCCTGCCCGGCCACTTGATCCTGCCTGTGAAGTCCTGAATCCCGCGTGTACCTAGAAAAGCTCTCGCTCACCGATTTCCGCAGCTACGCCCAGGTCGATCTCAGCCTTGAGCCCGGAGTCACCGTCCTGGTGGGTTCCAACGGCATCGGCAAGACCAATCTGATGGAAGCGATCGGGTATCTGGCCACGCTCAACTCGCACCGGGTCAGCACGGACGCGCCGCTGTTGCGGTTCGGTGCCGAGCGGGCCATGATCCGGGCCAAGCTGGTCCGTGGCGAGCAGTCCACCGTGCTGGAGCTGGAAATCAACGCGGGCCGGGCAAACCGCGGACGGATCAACCGGAGCAATCCGGTCCGCGCCCGGGACCTGCTCGGGATCTGCCAGACGGTGCTCTTCGCGCCGGAGGACCTGGCGCTGGTCAAGGGCGATCCGTCCAGCCGCCGCCGGTTCCTGGACGAGCTCCTGGTCAGTCTCATGCCGCGCCACGCCGCGACCAGGAGCGACTATGACCGGGTCCTGAAGCAGCGCAACGCGCTGCTCAAGTCGGCCCGCGCCGGAAAATTCAGCACCGGCCACGAGGCAACGCTCGATGTCTGGGACCAGCACATGGCCCGGGCCGGGGCTGAGCTGCTGCACGCGCGCTTGGAGCTGGTGGACCGGCTGCAACCGCACCTGAAAAACGCCTACGCGCAGCTGACCGACGGGTCCAAGGAGGCCACTGCGGTGTACCGTTCCACGCTGCAGGACAGCCTGGACGACGACGGCGCCACCTCAGGACCAGCGGATTCCAGACCTGCGGACGGAACCGCAGCCGATGAGGCCGCACCGGCGGACGACCTGCGCCTGCTCTCCGTCGAGCAGCTCACCGACCGCTACATCCAGGCCTTCGCCGCAGCCCGGCGCAAGGAACTGGAACGGGGAATTTCGCTGGTCGGGCCACACCGCGACGAACTTGAGCTCGTGCTTGGATC
>NZ_CAKKMM010000392.1:0-4081 GCF_918698205.1 Microbacterium sp. Bi128
TGTTCAATCCGCTCGTGTGCCGCCGCGGCATCTCCGGCTCCATGGGCCATGATCGCCTCGGTCAGGCTCAGGCAGGTGTCGACATATGAGCTGCCGCGGCGATCGGCCAGTGATTCGGCACAGCGTTGCGAAGCGGCGGTGTCACCTTCGCGGCGCAGCAACTCCGCCAGCAGCGTATCCGCCAATGCGCCGTGCCCCCCGGCACCGAGTGGTTGGACGGTCCGCAAAGCTCCGTCCCGGTCGCCCCTGGCTTCGGCAATTTTCGCCACCGCGATGGTCTCCAGGGCATTCCATGACACGGCGTACCGTCCCCGCCCGTGAAAGGACTCCAGCGCCGCACCGGAGTCGGCCAGGCGGACCAGGTCGCCGGCGGCGCAATCAACCAGGACCCGATAGATGGCGCTGAGCGGACCGGTCGGGAACAGCTCGCTGCCCAATCGCTGCGCTTTGGTAAGACAGGTCCGCGCAGCCTTCAGATCATCATTCCAGTAGCACGCGATGCCACGGGCCAGCCAGGCCGGAGCCATCCGCTGCCGCGAATTCCAACCCAGCGCCTCTCCCCGGTCCAACGCCGCCGTGCCAAGTTCGTCGGCGCTCACGAGGTCACCGGCGATGGCGTGAGCCAACGCGAGCTCGGCCTGGGCGCAGATTTCCACGGCTTCCAGCTGTTCCGGGTTGCCTGTGGCCGCCGTTGCCTGGAGCAGCGCCGTGCCAAGTTCGCCGGTGCGGTGCAGCCGGAACTCTGCCTGGGCCAGCAGGAACAGTCCTGTCGAGAAGGAGCTGGAGCGGCCATCTCCTGAAATGTCCGTCGTCGACCGGCCGTCGTCCGTCTCGGTGTGCGGGTCCAGCCGGCCGTCGGCGGGCAGCGGCTCGTAGAGCGCCCGGTAACTCTCCAGTCTCCGGCGTCGAATTGCGTCCAGCGCGAAGGTCCGCGACAGCGCCCGGTCGGTGAACTCGGCCGCGGCGGTGCCGTCGCCGGAAAGGGCACGGCAGACCGATCGGATCATCAGGATCTCCGGATCCTCGCCCCACGGTGCCGGGAGGTCCAGGCACAGCCGTTCCAGGGTCTGCACGTCGTTTCCGAGCAGGAATTCGAGCCAATGGGCGCCGAGGGAAATCACGGCTTGCCGGGGCGCGCTTCCTTGCAGCGCCTGGGCGACGCCCTCGACGACGTCGACGTCCTGGTAGTACCTCGCCGCCACGCGGTGCAGACGCTCGGCGAGCAAAGGGTCGCGCCGCTGCAGGATGCGCCGGCACTGCGCCGCGAAGAGGGAATGCCACCGGAACATCGATTCGCCCGCACGGTATTCGTGCTCCTCGATGAAGAGCCCGTTACGGAGGCATTCCTCAAGCAGCACGCCGCCGCGGGGACGGCCTTCGAGTTCGACGGCGAGCCGGCGTCCGAGCCAGTCGCTGGCAGTGGCCCTGAGAATGAATTCGGCCAGCGACGGTTCGATCTGGTCGAGGATCTCTTCCGCGACGTAGTCGGCGAGCGGGACGTGCGTAGGCGCGGAGCCTGGCGTTGCAAGCGGCACGTTGCGGGCCTGCGCCAAGGAGACCAGGCTGGCGTGGACTGCCACAGGCCAGCCGGCAGTCATCTTCCAGAGCGACCCGGCGTCGAACGTTTGATCTTGTCCCAGCGCACTGGCGAACTGGGCAACTTCCTCCCGCGTGAAGGCCAGTTCGGCGGCGCGAAGTTCACCCAGTCCCTCGCCGTACCGGAATCTTTCGAGCTGAATGGACGTATGGCCGCGTCCCGAGAGGACCAGCCGCAGTGAGGGGGGTGCCGATGCGGCGAGCACCCCGACGATTCCGTTCGCCAGCCCCGGCCCGGCCAAATGGACGTCATCGATCACCAGGACAATCGGTTCGGTGAGGTGCTCGAGTGCCCCGAGGAGAAGGTCGTAGGAGGCCGCCCGGTCGTGGGCAAGGCTCGGGTCAAGGGCGAGAAGGGCGTCGGTTCCGGGTAACGGCAGTTTGCCCGCCGCGGACTGGATCGCCCCAACAACACCGTGAAACAGCCGCGCGGGCTGCGTGTCGAACCTGTCCAGCGACAGCCATGCGCACGGCAGAGCGCACTTGCGGACCCAATCACCCAGAAAAGTTGACTTGCCGTAGCCGGCCGGGGCCGCGACGAGGGTCAGGCGGTGCGAATCTGCGGCCGCGGACAGGGCGCTTTCCAGACGTGGACGCTCCAACGCTCCGAGACCGCGCACAGGCGGGCGGATCTTGAACTGTGGGCCCGGTACCCATTCGGCTTCTAGCCTATCTCTCACATTCCACATGCTAGGTGGGGGCAAAAGGGCACCAACAGGGCGCAAAGACCCCTTGTGCGCCGCTCCTTAGCGCGACAATACGGCGATTAGGGCGACCCGATTGCGGCACGGCACGAATTGGGTGCCCGGCTGTATCATCAGTCATGCCTATGAAGCACGGCAGCCCGACAGACCCGATTTTCCTTCATGACCTCGACAAGGCCGACCGCAGGCGGGTCATTATTTTCGCGATTGCACGTCTCATCGCATTTTCGGTTGTGGTCCTCGCCCTGTATTTCTTTATTCCCGTCGGGGGATTCAATGACGCCGATCCCGCGGCCGCCTGGATCCGCCTGGCGGGTGTCGTGCTGGTCTTTTTCGCAGTCCTGGCAATTCAATTGCGGCTGATACTCGTGGCGCATATCCCGAGGGTTCTGGCGGCCGCGGCTGTCGCCGAAACCCTGTTGATGTTTTTGTGTCTCTTCGCGCCACCGTCGGGTTCGGGGATATTACGCCGGTAAGCCAGCTGGCGAGGGGTGTCGTGTCCGTCCAAATGATTGCCGATTTAGGTGCACTCCTGTTGATCGCAAAAGTGGCATTCTTCGCGGCAGGGCGGCGGCTGGGCGGCGAATCCTGAACCCGCCGCCGTCATCACCCAAAACGGATGACAGCAGGCCGGCCGGCTGAAATTTCGCGGGCAGGGCCGGGATTCGGTGCGCCACTTTGCACGTCCGACGCGCGGCGTCCAGCCCGTAGGGACGGCCGAGGCGGGCCCTTCCCCGGCGTGACAGATCACCCTGTGTGGGTGGGGCTGGACCGGCACGCCGAGTGAACAATGAAAATAGCCGTGAAATGCCCAGCCGCGGAACACAAGCTAAGGCGGATCCCCTCATGTCGCTGAACGATCAGCCCGCTGGCCCCGCTAGCCCGGAACAGGAAGAAATTCTGCGGTTACGGGCCGAAGTCGCCCGTCTCCAGCAGGAACGGGACACTGCCCGCAAGGCCCCGCCGAGGCCGGCCGTGCGGCATCCGGGGCTGGCCCGGCGCATTGTGGCAATCGTGCTGGTGGTTATCACTGGCCTGTTGGCCTTCGCGACAGTTCCGGCCCTCTACCTGCGCAGCGAAGTCATCGACACCGATCGCTACGTCGCCACCGTCGCACCGTTGGCCTCGGACCCTGCGATCCAGGCCGAAATCGCCGACAAGGTCACCCAACAGATCAACGACGCCGTGGATTTCCAGACCATCACGCGCGATGCCCTGAACGAGCTCGCTAAAACGGCGCCCCGCGTGGCGGCCGTGCTTACCGGGCTGGCCCCGATGCTTGCGGAGCAGACCAAAACGCTCATCCATACCGCCGTTGCCAGATTCGTGGCGACGCCGCAGTTCCAGGACCTTTGGATCCAGGTGAACCGGGTGGCGCACCAGGGGCTGGTCAACCTTGCCACGGGAAGCACGGGAGGCACGGTCAGTATTGATGAGAATGGCACGGTGTCGATTTCCACGAAAGAGATCATCGCCCGGGTCAAGACTCTCCTTGTCCAGCAAGGGGTGGATATCGCCTCGAGGATCCCGGAAGTTGACGCGCAGATCGCCCTGTTCCAGTCGCCTGAACTGGTCCGTGCCACGGAAACCATCCGGACCCTGGACCGGCTCGGCCCAATACTGGCGTGGCTGACGGTGCTCAGCGCCGTGGGCGCCATTGCCGTTGCCCCCCGGGGCCGGAGACGGAGTACGACGAGCGGCGTGGGGTTGGCCGTGGCGGTGTCGATGGCGGTGCTGGCGCTGGCCCTTGTGATCGGGCGAAGTTACGTCCTGAACTCGAT
>NZ_CAKKMM010000393.1:0-4080 GCF_918698205.1 Microbacterium sp. Bi128
CCCGCGCTGTCCACCGCGAGCGCCCCGCCGCAGCCGTCGGAGAACCGTACTCCTTTCTCGCCGCCGCTCACGGCGGCGAGCATCTGCGAGGGCTTGCCCGACGCGGGACTGACGTAGAGCGGGTTCAGCTCGTCGGCGCCGCCGGCCCAGACTGGCACGAGGGTGATCTTTAGCGGGCTGGGCGTCACGACGCGCGCCGGAGTACGCACCTCCACGCCCTTCAGCCGCTGGACGGTATAGGCCGTGCCCTTGACGGCAGGGTCCTGCGTCGCGGCCGTCGTCGCCTCGGACCCAGCCCGCAGCCATGCGTCGAGGGCCTGCTGGTCCGCGGGCGACACTGACACCTTGGCGGTGACCTGGGCTGCCCCTCCGGCCGGGACCTCCAACCCCGAGACCTTCCAGCCGCACTCGACGTCAAGGCCGGTGATCGAGGCCTGATTCCTGCTCACCGAAGCCCCGTCCCACGTGACCGTCGGGCACGCTTCCCCATCGGCCAGGCCCGGGATCACCTCAAGGAAATCACCGGACAACGGCGCCTTCTGCGCCGCGTACGCGACAGTCAAGCGGACCTGACCGGAGGACGCCTCATAGGAGGCCTCCCGCGAGATTGTCAGGCCGGTTGGCAGCGCCGCGTCCTGAAGTTGCTTGGACACCTGGCCTTCCGCGGTGGGCCGCATTTGCTGACCTGGAGGGGCGAGGACAACGAACCCCACGACCATCGCGACGACGAGCAGGGTGGCGGCGCCCGCGAGCAGTAACGCTTTGCGAGTGCGCCAGAACGGGGTGGCGACCTGTTCCTCGAGCCGGGCCTCCGCCCGGGGCCGCACTTCGCGACGCGGGATTGGCCGGGCGATGGTGGCGCTGTCGGCCTCCCCGAGCTCGGGAGCCTTCCCGGCGTGGTCATCTGGCGAGCCTGACGCGAGGGCCGCGAGGTCCTCGTCCGTGAAGGCGCCCCGGACGACGGTGGCCGAGCGTTCGACGGCGTCGAAGTCCTCCGGGGCCTCGGTACGCGTGATCGGGCTGCTGCCGGCAAGGCGGGGTGCGAGACGCCGGAGCGTCGCCGCGGCCTCACTCGCCGTCGGGCGTCGGGCGGGGTCTTTGGACAGCAGCGAGTCGAGTATGTTCCATACCGCGTCGTCCACGGGGATCCGTGGCGGGCGCGAGGAAACATGGCGGTACGCGACACTGAAGTCCGTCCCCGGCCCGGCGAAAGGAGTGCGCCCGGCTAGGAGCTCGTAGAGCAGGACACCCGTTGAGTACACATCGCCCGGAGGGCCGGACCGGCCCTGGCTGATGAGCTCGGGAGGCATGTAGTGCGGGGTGCCGATGAGACCGGTCGTCTGGCGGATCTTCTCGCCCACGACGTCGGAGATGCCGAAGTCGGAGACCCGTACGTCGCCCGCGGCGCACTCGGGCCAGGGGCGGGCGAGGAGCACGTTGTCCGGCTTAATGTCGCGATGGGTCACGCCTCGTGAGTGCGCGAAAGCCAGTGCGTCGAACACTTCGGCGGCGACGTTGAACGCGTCCACGGGACGCAGCGGGCCCGTCTCCTTGAGCGCGTCGCGCAGCGAGCCTCCCGCCACGTAGTCCATGACGATGGCCAACCGCGAGCCCTCCACCACCATGTCGCGCACCGTGACGATGTGCGAGTCCCGCAGGCCAAGCAAGACGGATCGCTCGCGGACGAACCGCTCTACGAGCGAGGGATCGTCGGCGTGCTCCGGGCGCAGGACTTTGGCGGCAAGCGTCCGGCCGTCGGCAGAGGTGACGGTCCAGACCTCGCCGACGGCGCCGGAGCCCACCCATTCGCCGAAGCGGTAGGACGCTCCCAGAGCCTGACCCGTCTGTGCGAATTTCATACCGTACTCCCCAACGCTATCGATCTGATTCTTCAAGGCCCCCGGCCGTCCACTGGTTCGTCGTATGCGCTCGTAGCCGGGCTCAGCCCTCGGCGCTCATCGACTGGATCAGTGCCAATTGCCCGCCGACGCCGATATATCCACGCCCGGCAGTCAGCGCCACCGGCGCCCTGCGCGGGAGTGCGGTGCCCAGCAGTTCGCCGTCGTAATCTACATCCGGTTGCAGCAGCACGCCCAGGCGGGATTTGCGGAGCGTCTTGGTCCAGTGACTGTACAGCCCGCGGAGATCCGTGGCCCGTCCGGCCGCGATGACGCACAGCCCCGGCTGCCCGGATGTCACAGCCCCCGCGATGGATTGATCGGTGTCCTCGAAGCGCTCTGCGTCGTCAATGAGCAGGAACACTGGGCCGCGCTCGAGGCGCAGGGAGGCCAGCAGGGCCGGCACTTCATCCGTGCCGACGGCCACGCGATCCAGATCGGCGAGGGCCAGGGGCGAGCGGCGATCGCAGATGCCCCACACCTGAGCCGGCCCGCGTGAGGTGGTCGCGCCACGCAGGGCTGCGGCCAGGGCCAGCAGCAGCGTGGACTTTCCCGACCGGGCAGGCCCGGCGACAAGCGCGTGCTCGCCCTCGTAGATTTCCAGGAAAGCCGGCGAGAGGTCAGCCTCCTTTATTCCTACCGGGATGAGCCAGGGTTCGGCCTCCAGCCGGGGTTCCACCCCTAGCGCCAGCATGGTGACGTTGGAGGGCAGGCGCCGGATCGCCGGGGTCTTCGCGGGTGCGTGTGCCCAGCTTTGCCGCATGCGATCCACCGCAGCCTCGACCCCGATACCGGGCGTGGCCACATGCATCTGGAGCGAGGTGCGGGGATCCACGCAGCGCCCAGGAAGCGCAGCGGGGATTTCCTTGCCCCGGACGCCGAGCGAGGAGTAGTCGTAGTCGTCCGCCAGCCGGAAGAGCCACTTCTGCAGCGTCACCTCGTTCATGGCCGAGGGCACCGCCTTGGCGCGTGTGGTGGAGACCGCGAAGGACAGTCCCAGCGCCGGGCCGTCCGCGTACGCCCGATACAGCAGCGCCAGCAGCTGCTGCCCTTCGAAATCCTGGAACTCGTCCCGCAGTGAGGCCAGGCCGTCCAGCAGCACCACGGTGCGGCGGTGCCTGCCAGGCTCGGCGCGGCGGCTCTCGAGCTCCGTGTGCAGGTGCCGGAGGAAACGGGCCTGCTGCTCCTTGGCACCGGCCCCGGTTCCCACATACGCCACGGTGTGCGGCAGGCGTTCCAGGGCTTCGAGTTCACGGGAGCCCATGTCGAGGATCATCAGGTCCAGTTCGGCCGGATCGGCGTCCTTCGCCAGTGTCAGCGCGATCGAGGCCAGTGTGGTGCTCGTGCCGGAGCCGGCCACGCCCATGAGCATCAGGTTCCCCACGGACATGTCCCATCCCGCCGCGGACTGGCGCTGCAGCTCCGGCTCGTCGACGATTGCCACCTGGACCGTGGAGCCTCGGACGGCGCCCACCATCGGCAGCGGCCGGCGTGCGGGATCGGTGGGAGTGTCGGACGGCGCGGCGCGACGGCCGCCGTTCGGCTGAGGAAGGTAACCCTCCAGCTCCACACGCTCACCCAGGGCCTCCGGCCAGACCTGCCGCGGCTCGGCGTACCCTGCCTCGGCGTTGGCTGCGACTACGGCGTCGATGAGCAGTTCGAGGTCGTTCTCGTCCACGGCCGCAGACCGTGGCGGCGCCGCCGCGGGCACGGGGACGCCGAACTGGCGGGTCTCGCGCACGTCCACGGCAGGCCCGGCGCCGAGCTGCGCCCGCCCGGTCACGAGGGCCGTCTGCACGGGGGTGATGTCGTCCTGGCCCAGTTTCACAAATGCCCGGCCCATCTGGGCCCGGCCGATCGCCGAGGCGGCGGGCACACCGATGACGTTGTTGGAGTCGTCGCGGCTCTGCACCCGCAGCGCCACCCGAAGGTTGGTGTTCGCGAGGATGTCGTCGCTGACGACGCCCGCCGGGCGCTGCGTCGCCAGGATCATGTGCACACCAAGGGTGCGGCCCACTGCCCCCACGCTGACGAGAGCTTTGAGCACGTCCGGGAAGTCCTTGGCCAGCATGGCGAACTCGTCGATCACGAGCAGCAGCCGGGGCATGGGCTCGGCCGGGTTCGTGGCCAGGTAGGCGTTCAGGTTGTCGATGCCCTCGCCGGCCTCCGCGAAGACCCGCTG
>NZ_CAKKMM010000394.1:0-4076 GCF_918698205.1 Microbacterium sp. Bi128
GGGCCACGTCACTCAGGTGCGACGCTGAGGCGGTGAATGAGGGCGAGTCCGAAGCCGGGAAGCTTTCGTCGATCGCTTCGTCCAGGCTTCCGCCGGCCAGGTCTTCCTTCACGTAGTTGCGCAGGTCCTCGCGGAACTGGGCCTTGGACTCAGTGAGGATGATGCGGTCCTGCGGGCGCTTCGGGCCGGAGATCGACGGAACAACCGTCGACAGGTCCAGCTCGAGGTACTCGGAGAACTTGATCTCGCGGGAGGGATCGTGCCAGAGGCCCTGTTCCTTCGCGTAGGACTCCACGAGGGCGACGTTCTCGTCGGACCGGCCGGTGAGGCGCAGGTAGTCGAGGGTGACGTCGTCGATCGGGAACATCGCGGCGGTGGAGCCGAACGCCTTCACCGTAGAACTCGACGAACTTGCCGACCACACCGTGCTTGCGCAGCTGCTCGGTGATGGTCAGGACGACGTCGGTGGCGGTGGCGCCGGCCGGGATGGAGCCGGTGAGCTTGAAGCCCACGACGCGCGGGATGAGCATGGACACGGGCTGGCCGAGCATGGCAGCCTCGGCCTCGATGCCGCCAACGCCCCAGCCCAGCACGCCCAGGCCGTTGACCATGGTGGTGTGCGAGTCAGTGCCGACGCAGGTGTCCGGGTAAGCGCGGACAACGCCGTCGACTTCACGGGTCATAACGGTGCGGGCCAGGTACTCGATGTTGACCTGGTGCACAATGCCGGTGCCCGGCGGGACGACCTTGAAGTCGTCAAATGCAGTCTGGCCCCAGCGCAGGAACTGGTAACGCTCACCGTTGCGCTGGTATTCGATCTCCATGTTGCGCTCCAGTGCGCCGGAGTTGCCGAAGGCGTCAATCTGGACCGAGTGGTCAATGACCATTTCGGCCGGCGCCAAGGGGTTGACCCGCTTCGGGTCGCCGCCGAGCTCCTTGACGGCCTCACGCATGGTGGCGAGGTCAACGACGCAGGGCACGCCGGTGAAGTCCTGCATGATCACACGCGCCGGCGTGAACTGGATCTCGGTGTCGGGCTCGGCGCTGGGATCCCAGCCTGCCAGCGCACGGACGTGGTCGGCCGTGATGTTGGCACCGTCCTCGGTCCTCAACAGGTTTTCAAGCAATACCTTGAGGCTGAACGGAAGGTTCTCTGCACCTTCGACGGAGTTCAACCGGAAAATTTCATATTCGGTTCCGGCTACATTAAGTTTGCCTTTTGAACCGAAACTGTCCACAATGCTCATTCGCAGGACTCCTCTCGCAACAGTTTCATCTTTGTCGCGCCGCAGGACCCTTGCTAGTTAGGGCGGCCTAACTAATACAGGCATCAGTACAACGTGGTACGCAATGCAGGTAAGAAACGCAGGGAACGGCCGTTACATCAACACCAGTCAAATTAAAAGCAGCGGTGATGGAGCGCGACGACGGACTACTACGCCCATCCTAGTGGCATCACGGTTGAGGAGTCAGCAACGCCACAGTCTCCATGTGGTGGGTGTGCGGGTACAGGTCGAAGGCACGCAGCCCGGCCAGGCCCCAGCCGCCCTGCCGGAAATAGCCCAGGTCGCGGGCGAACGAGGCCGGATCGCAGGAGACGTAGGCGACGGCCCGGGGACCGGCGTCGATCAGCTGTTTGACTACCGCCTTACCGGCACCTGCGCGTGGCGGGTCCAGGATCAGGGCGTCGAAGTTGCGCGGTTTCTGCCGCAGCACGCGCTCCACACGGCCCTGGACGATCTCGACCTGGGCGGCGTCGTGCAGGTTCTTGCGTGCATCGCGGCTGGTTCCGGGTGCTCCCTCGCCCGAGAGCACGGATCCGGTCACGCCCACGGCATCAGCCAGCGGTGCCGTGAACAGCCCGGCCCCGGCGTACAGGTCCGCCACCACCGAGCCCGGCGCGAGGTAGCCGCCGTCGTGCAGGAAGCCGGTGACGGCGCCGACGAGTGTCTCCGGGGCATCCCGGTGGATCTGCCAGAAGCCGTCGCCGGTAACCCGGTACTCGTGGCCCGCGGCCGACTCCTGGACGTAGGTGCGGCCGCGCAACTGCAGCACCTCGCCGGTGGCCGGGTCCAGGCTGGCGACCGAGACGTCGTCGGGCAGCTGGGCCAGGATGCCGCTGAGCCGCTTGGACCGGGTTCCCGGGGCTGGCACCAGCAGCACCAGCGGCCGGGAGCCGTTCGCCGGCGCGGCAACCTCGATCCGGTCGATGCCCTGCAGGTCGATGTCCCAGAGCCGGAGCGCGTTGATTCCGTCCACGGCCAGCGGCATCTCGCTTGCCTGCCTGGGTCACGGCCAAGCCGGAGCGCGTGCGCCAGCCCAGGCCGGACGCGGCGGACTCCCCCGCACTGCCGGCATCCTCCGGCGCGCCTGCGCCGGCGCCTGCCGCCTCGCCGACGGCCTCGACTGTGATCTGCTCTGCCGGCGCAAGTTGGACGCCGGCCAGCCGCTTGAGTTGTTCGGCCAGGACCTCGGCCTTGAGGCTGCGCTGGCGGGCCAGGGAGATGTGGCCGAGTTCGGCGCCGCCGACGGGCGGGTGCCGGTGCGACCAGGAACGTGCGGAATCGGCGAGGTCCCAGAAGTGCGACACGCGGTCCGGGGAGGCCTCCAGGACCTCCACCACATCGGCGCGCCAGAATTTCGCGGCCGGGCCGTCGTCGGTGAGCCGGACGCGGACCTTTTCGCCGGGAATCCCGTGCCGGACGAAGATGACGCGTCCCTCGTGCCGGGCCACACAGTGGCCGCCGTGGGCGACGGGTCCGACGTCGAGCGTCAGCTCGGTGCGGGTCTCGGTGTGGGTGTGCGTCCGGGTGTCGGGGGTCATTGGATATCCTGCAGTTTCTTGGCTTCTTCGGACGATTTCAGCTGCCAAGGCACACTGCACACCATGACCCCGGGCTCGAAGTGCAGCCGGGTTTTGATGCGCAGCGCGGTCTGGTTGTGGACCAGTTGCTCCCACCATTTGCCCACGACGTACTCCGGGATGTAGACCACGATCAGGTCGCGCGGCGAATCCCGGCGCATGCTCTTGATGTAGTCCATGATCGGAGTCACCGTTTCGCGGAACGGGCTGGCAAGGACGGTCAGCGGCACAGGGATTTCGAGCTTCTCCCAGTCCGCAACTGTCGCCTCGGTCTCCTCGGAGCTGATGTCCACGGTAATGGCGTCCAGCCGCGACGGGCGGGAGGCCCGGGCGTAGGCGAGGGCGCGCAACACCGGCTTGCGCACGTGCGAGACGAGCAGCACGGCGTGCACCCGGGTGGGCAGCGCGCGCGGCGAGGAGTCCTCGTCCACGGCGAGTTCCTTGGCCACGTTGTCATAATGCGCCCGGATGCTCCACATGATCAGGAACAGCACGAACATGGCCAGCAACGCGATCCAGGCGCCCTGCGAGAACTTGGTGATCAGGACGATCACCAAGACCAGGGCGGTCATGCAAAAGCCCACCGTGTTTATGGTCCGGGACTTGATGATGCGCAACCGCACGGCAGGTTCCTTGGAAAGCTTCAGCTCCCGTCCCCAGTGCCGGATCATGCCCAGCTGGCTCATCGTGAAGGAGATGAAGACGCCCACGATGTAGAGCTGGATGAGCTTTGTGACGTCGGCGTTGAAGGCGATGATCAGCACCAGGGCGCCGGCCGCCAGGGCCAGGACACCGTTGCTGAAGGCCAGCCGGTCGCCACGGGTCCGCAGCTGGCGCGGCAGGTAGCCGTCCTGTGCCAGGATCGAGCCGAGCACCGGAAAACCGTTGAACGCCGTGTTGGAGGCGAACACGAGGATGACGCCGGTGGCGGCCACCACGATGTAGAACGGGATGGACCCCTCGCCGAAAACTGTCTGCGCGATCTGGCTGATGGCCGGGTTCTGGATGTACCCCTCTTCCAGCGGTTTGCCGTTCAGGAGGAATTCCGTCGCCGGATCCAGCACGATGTGCACCTTGGTGGCGTTGGCCAGGTAGATGATGCCCGCGAGCATGGCGGAGGCAATCACGCCGAGCAGGAGCAGTGTGGTGGCCGCGTTCTTGCTCTTGGGCTTCTGGAAGTTGGGCACACCATTGCTGATGGCCTCGACGCCGG
>NZ_CAKKMM010000395.1:0-4067 GCF_918698205.1 Microbacterium sp. Bi128
CCCGAGGCCTCGACGCCGCCCGCAAGCCACGCCGGTGGCGCCGCCTGCAGGAACGCCCGCCGGTCCCCGGCCGCCGGGTAGACCGCTTCCACCCGGTACGTGGTGTCCGGGAGCAGCCCGGGCAGGCAGACCTTCCCCGGGACTTCGGCGAACGACGTCGCCACCGAGACCAGGGCGTAGAGGGCCTCGCCGCCGTCGTGGGACACGACCCCGTGCAGCCGGAGGGCGGGATCGGGCTCGTCGGCCCGCACCATGCGCCCGCTGTGCAGGAGCGGCCGGTACTGCTTGAACAGTGCGATGGCTCGGGCAAGCTCGGTCCGTTCGGCATCGTCGAGGCGCCGGACATCCCATTCGAGGCCGAAGTGGCCGAACATCGCGGTGATCGCCCGGAACGAGAGATCGTGCGTTCGCGCCGTGGTGTGGCTCGTGGTGGGGCCAATGTGCGATCCGACGAGCTCCGGCGGCACCACCACGCCGGTCCAGCGCTGGATGGTCTGCCGTTCCAGGGCATCGTTGCAGTCCGAGGCCCAGATCCGGTCGGTGCGCTCCAGGATGCCGAGATCCACGCGGGCCCCGCCGGAGGAGCAGCTTTCAATCTCGACGCCGGGGTGGGCCTTGCGGAGCTCGTCCAGGAGCCGGTAGACGGCCTGAGTCTGGGCGTGCACGGACGGCCGGCCGGCGTGGCCCATCTCGGCCAGGTCCCGGTTCTGGTCCCATTTGAGGTAACTGATCCGGTATTCGCTCAACAGGGCATCGAGCCTGTCGAAGATGTATTGCCAGGCCGCCGGATTGACCAGGTCAAGGACCTGCTGGTGCCGCCATTGCATGGGCAGCCGGCCAGTCAGCCGGCCGGCCGGGCCGGCGATCCAGTCCGGGTGGGCGCGGGCCAGGTCCGAGTCTTCGTTGACCATTTCGGGTTCGACCCAGAGCCCGAATTCCATGCCGTGGCCGGTAACGGCGTCGATCAGCGGAGTCAGGCCTTCGGGCCACAGGTCCTCGTCGACGTACCAGTCGCCGAGGCCGGCGTGATCGTCGCGGCGGCCGCGGAACCAGCCGTCATCGAGGACGAAGCGTTCCACGCCGAGACCGGCGGCCGCTTCGGCGAGTTCGAGCAGCGGCTCGAGGCGGTGATCGAAGTAGACCGCTTCCCAGACGTTGAGCACCACGGGACGGGCTTTGCCGGACCGCACGCCGGGGTGGTGCGGGCGCCCGCGGAACCAGCTGTAGAAGGCATCGCTGATGCCGTCCAGGCCCGCGGCGGAGTAGGCAGCGTACAGCCACGGGGTCTCGTAGCTGGCGTTCGCTTCCACGCTGATCTCGCCGGCGCCGAGCAGTTCCGAGGCGCCCAGGACGGTCCGGCCGTCCGCGGCGGCGTCAACGAAGCTCTCGTGGTTGCCGCTCCAGCCCAGATGCACGGCCCAGACCTGCCCGTGGCGGTTCCCGAATCCGGGGGTTCCGGCCGCGAGCAGGAGCGAGGCGTCGTGGCCGGTCCGGCCGTGCCGGCCCGAGCGGACCCATGTGCCTTGGCGCAGCGGCAGGCGCTGGGGGTGGGACTCCCGGCACCAGCGGCCGGTCAGGTCCAGGATTTCTGTGGCGGCGCGGCCCACGGGCAGCACGGCGGCGAGTTCGTCGAGGCTGTACGGACCGGCGCCGTCGTTGTCGAGCCGGTGCCGGAGCTGGAGCAGGCCGCCGTCGTTGATCCTGATCTCCGTGCGGACGCTGACACCGGCCTCGGGGTCGGCCTGGGTGATGACAGCCGAGCAGTCCGCCCCGCGGGACCGCTCGCCGCTGGACAGCTCAGGACTGGAACGTTCAACACTGACAACACGCAGACGGGCCGAGAACGCCTGGCCGTTCCGGTGGCCGCGGAGGCCGGGGCGCCCGCGCCAGCCGGAGGACGCCTGCGGGATCAGTCCCAGCGCCACCGGGACGTCGAGGGCCGAGTGCGGCACGGCCTGGCCCAACAGCGAAAGATCCGGCAGGGCCGGGCCGAGGTCGGCGCCGAAGTGCAACATGGCGGCCTCGCCCGTGCTGAAGTCGATCAGCAGGGACGTTCCGGAGCGGCGCAGGTACAAGGGCTCCAGATTCTGCGGCAACAGGTCCGGGACGCCCACGGGGGAACGGGTCTCGGCGGCAAGGGTGAGGTCCGGGTTGTTCACGGCAGCTCCAGGCGTAGTGGTTTGGGTGGGCGGGGGCCGAGCGGTCAGCCTGTGGCAGCTGCGGGGCTGGCTGCGCTGATGCTCCGGGCGTCGCCAGTATGGGCCAGGCGGAGGCGGCCGACGCGCTCGCCGAGGATGCGCCGGGCCTCGCTGCCCAGAAGGTCATCGCTGATGAGTTCGTCAGCGTCCTCAAGGCCGGCGATCGTGCTGATGCCGAGGGTGCCCCACTTGGTGTGGTCCGCCAGCACCACCACCCGCCGGGCCGCGGTGACGAAGGCCCGGTCGGTTTCGGCCTCGAGCACGTTGGGGGTGGTGAACCCTGCGTCGGCGTCGACACCGTGGACGCCGAGGAACAATACGTCCAGGTGCAGCTGTTTGAGCGAGGAAGTGGCCAGCGGGCCGACGAGGGCGTCCGAGGGTGTGCGCTCGCCGCCGGTCAGGATCACGGTGGACGGGGAGGCGCTCTGGTGGAAGACGTCCGCGATCCGCACCGAGTTGGTGACCACCGTGATCCGCGGGCCGGCGGACAGCAGCTGGGCCAGCGCCCACGTGGTGGTGCCGGCGCTGAGCCCCACCGCCATGCCCTCGCGCACCTGCGCGGCCGCCTCCTGCGCAATCGCCATCTTCTCGTCCTTGAGCTGGGTCACCTTCAGCTCGAAGCCTGGCTCGTGGGTGCCGGCGCCGCCGGGCAACTTGGCCCCGCCGTGGATCTTCTCCACGGCGCCCGCCGCGTCCAGGGCCTCGATGTCCCGCCGCACGGTCATCAGCGAGACGCCGAGCATCTTGGCGAGGTCCGCGACACGGACGATCCGCTCACGCTGGACCTCCGCGAGGATGGCGGAATGGCGGGCTGCGGCTAGCATGTGGAGTCCTTACAGGGTTGAGTGGCTTGACTGGTTTGAGTGGCTGGCGGAGGTGCCGACCAATCGGGCGGCAGCCGAACGGACGACGGCGGCACCGCCGGCCGCGAGGCCGAGCCCGCCGTCGAGTTCGGCGCCGGTGAGCAGGTCCACGCCTTCCAGCGGCAGCCGGACGTCGTGGGCGCCGTGGTTGATGCAGAACGTCCAGTCCGTCCCGTCCTTGCTGCGCCGGACCACTTCGACGTCGGCCGGCAGGTCCGGGACGAGCGGCTGCACCCTGGCATCGGCGCAGACGACGGCGAGCAGTTCGCCCAGGCCCTCCGGCGCGAGTGACGTGGCGACATAGTAGGAGCGGCCGCTTCCGGCACGGTTACGGGTCACGGCGGGAGAACCGGCGGCCGGTCCCTCTTCCACAGCCGCGAGGACCTCGGCGGTGGTGGCATGCCCCAATTCGTTCCAGCAGCTACCCGCCCCGAAGCTGCTGAGCCGGATGCTTTCGCCGCCGCGCAGCGGGAAAAACTCTTCCATCTTCACGCCCAGCAGTCCGCTGAACGCGCCGGGGTAGCTGCCAAGCCTGATGTGGTCATTTTCGTCCACGATACCGGAGAAATAGGTCACCACGAGGTGGCCGCCGGAGCGCACGTACGCGTCCAGATTCGCGGCCCCGGCATCGCTCACGAGGTACTGCATCGGCGCGACGACGAGCCGGTAGCCGGATAGGTCATCGGTGCCCTGGCGGAAGTCGGTGGGGATGCCGGCGCGGTAGAAGGCATCGTGCCAGCGCCGGGTTTCGGCGATGTTGGAGGCGTCCACGCTCGGGTGCGAATCCAGTTCCGAGGCCCAGCGGGCGTCAGTGTCGTGGAGGATCGCGACGTCCACCCGGCCGGACGCGCCCGTAACCACCGAGCCGCTGACTTCGGCCAGGCTCCGCAGCGCCTGGCCCAGCTGGACCACTTCGCGCCAAACCTTGGTGTCCGTGCCGGCGTGCGGCAGCAGTCCGGAATGGAACTTTTCGGCGCCGGCCCGCGAGGCCCGCCACTGGAAGAAG
>NZ_CAKKMM010000396.1:0-4053 GCF_918698205.1 Microbacterium sp. Bi128
CGGGTGAGTCGGTCTTGGAGATCCACGGCAAGCGCGCCGCCAAACTCACCAAAGCGGCCGGACGGCTCCAGACAGTGCTCGGCGACCATCAGGACAGCGTCATGGCGACCGCCCTCCTGCGCAGACTCGCGGCCACCCCGGACCGGCCCGCCGATACCGACCTCGGCTTCGAGGGTTTGCTGGAGATGGAAGAACGCATTGCCCGGAAGACGGAGAACAAAGCCCGCAAGGCAGGGAAGAAGCTTCGCCGCTTGCGGCTGCGACCCTGATCCTGGACGCGTCGAGTGCTGCATCGCCGTCGATGAAGCTGAGGACCTCGCGGCCGTGTTCGTTCATGCCCAGTGCCTGGGGGACCTCAGCGACGCCAGCATTACTTTGTGCCCTCCGAAGATGGACCGTGACGTTCCACCGCCAGCGGGCGCATCCGTGTCAGGATCAGTCATGACCGACCGCCTGATGCTCCTCGACACCGCGTCGCTGTACTTTCGCGCGTTCTACGGCGTGCCCGACACGATCCGCCGCGCCGACGGCACCCCGGTAAACGCTGTTCGCGGGCTGCTCGACATGATCGCACGGCTCACCACCGACTACGGTGCGACGCATCTCGTCGCGTGCTGGGACGACGATTGGCGCCCGCAGTGGCGGGTAGACCTCATCCCGAGCTACAAGGCGCATCGGGTCGCCGAGGAGGTGGCAGGCGCCCCCGATGTGGAGGTGGTGCCGGACGCGCTCGAGGCGCAGATTCCGATGATCCGCCGCGTGCTCGAGCTCGCCGGCATCGCCGTCGTCGGGGCTGCCGACCACGAGGCCGACGACGTCATCGGCACCTACGCCAGCCACGCCGAGCTTCCGGTCGACGTGGTGACGGGCGACCGCGACCTCTTCCAGATCGTCGACGACGCCCGTCAGGTGCGGGTGGTCTACACCGCGCGCGGCATGAAGAACCTCGAAGTCCTGACCGACGCCGACGTCGTCGGCAAGTACCGTGTGCTGCCCGTGCAGTATGCCGACTACGCGACCCTGCGCGGCGACACCTCCGACGGGCTGCCAGGCGTCGCCGGCATCGGGGAGAAGACCGCCGCGTCGCTGCTCGGCGAGTACGGCACGCTCGACGGGCTGCTCGCGGCTGCCGCGGACGCAGGGAGCGGGCTGT
The DNA here is from genome assembly GCF_918698205.1 of Microbacterium sp. Bi128. NCBI lineage: Bacteria > Bacillati > Actinomycetota > Actinomycetes > Micrococcales > Microbacteriaceae > Microbacterium > Microbacterium sp. Bi128. Next base: position 1,154 of record NZ_CAKKMM010000396.1, read on the forward strand.
CCACCGCAGTGCGGTCCAAACTCGCCGCGGCGGCGGACTACCTCACGGTCGCGCCCACCGTCGTGAAGATCGTGCGAGACCTGGAACTGCCGACGCTTGAGGAGGCAGGCGCGCAGTTGCGCCCTGTCTCCGGCGGTTCGCGGGCCGAGCTTGAGCGTCTCGCCACAGAATGGAACCTCGGCGGTTCGGTCAGCCGGCTCCTTGAGGCATTCGACCTGCGTCGCTAGGGAAGTCCCTGGGGTGTGTGGGCAAATGCCGGGGCGAAGGCGCGATCCGGACCGCACCTCCGCCCTCCGGCGGCCTGTTTTCAGTGTTTCTTGAAAGCGTCCTTGACCTTTTCGCCGGCCTGCTTCAGGTCTGCTTTGACCTGATGGCTCTTGCCCTCGGCCTTCATCTTGTCGTCGCCGGTGGCTTTGCCGGCCGCCTCTTTGCCTTTGCCGTGGAGTTTCTCGGCGGCATTGTGGATCTTGTCACTCAGGCCCATGATGAACCTCCTTATTTGTGTCGCCCCCGCGACGTGAATGCCATGGAGGCCACACTTAATTGTAGGGACGGAACCGTGGAAAGCGGGGGCCGTTTGGGTTGGTCCGGGCCATTCCCGGCGTCGGGACAACAATCCAGGTCAGGCGATCACGGTTCCAGAATACAAATGCCGCCATCCGGAGTTGTTCGGGCACGGACCATTGGCAGCGGTGGCAGTGCGCCGGCAGAAGCGGCGGTGTTAGTCGGCAAGAATGCGGTAGAGCGCGCGGCGGGTGTCATCGATTACCGTCATTGCGGCACTGCGTTGTTCCTCGGTTGCCGAGAAGCGGAAGTGGTGGATGACTCCCATGAGTTTTCCGACGCTTTGGTGAAACGCCGGCCCGGATCCCTCCGGGTCGGTGTTCCAGGCGTTCCCCAGCTCCTCGGCGTGATCGGCCACGTAGGCCTTGCCCGCATCGGTGAGGGTGAACTCGGTGCGGCGGCCATCGCCTACGGGCGCAATGAGCTCTTCATCGACGAGCTGCTGGAGCGTCGGGTAGACGGACCCCGGGCTCGGACGCCAGGCGCCCGAGGTTTTTTCCGCAATGGTCTTGATCAGCCCGTAGCCGTTGGACGGTGATTCGGCCAAGAGGGACAGAATCGCCGAACGAACATCGCCCCTGCTGGCCCGCCGCGACCCGCCGGGGCCAAAACCCGGTCCGAAGCCCGGTCCGAAACCCGGTCCAAACCCGCGGCCCGGTCCGAAACCACCGTGTCCGTGGGGGCCGCGGCGGCTCCTGCCGCGCCCGAAGCGTGCCTGGGCGGGTCCGCCGTCCGTGAATTTTTCGTCATGCATGCCTTTCATAGCGGCATCGACCTTCCCAATCAGTTGAAATCAATAATGGTCGCCGATTGTTCGGCGATAATTAACGATATATCGGTGAGTATCGGCGGTCAAGAGTCGATTCACCCCGGCGTCCGCTGACTCACGGACGCTGCCAGCCGCTGCCGTACAGGTCACGGATACAGCAGGTCATCGAGCAGCCGTTGCACATGCTCGGGCCGTTCGATGTTCGCGAAGTGGCCGCAATGCGGGAGTGTCACCGTCTGGACGCGTGGGATTATCGCGGCCAGCCGGAGCAGGTCGGAGGGTGGAGTGAACACATCGCTGTCCCCGCGGATCGCCAGCACCGGACACAAAATGCCCCGCCACTGGCCAAAATCGTAGTGCGCCGCGGCCCGGGCTGCCGCGGAGAAACATGCCGGCCGGGCGTCCTCGCCAAGCCCTCTAAGCACCCCCGCGGAGATGGATGCGGGTTCTGCGAAAAACGGGGACAACAGCGGCCGCATCACGGCGGTAGACCCGATTGCACGGACCAGCGCGGGCCCTGCCGGGCCGAGGGCTGCTGCGGCGCGCATGGCCAGCAGCATGCCCAGAAACATCGGGAACCGGAACAGGCTGCGCAGTGGCTTGCCGGCCGCTTCGGACACGCCGAACGTGGTCGCCGAAATCGCGGTCACGCTGGCGGTCCGCCCGGGCCACGCCGCGGCGATGTGCAATGCCAGGAAGCCTCCCATGGAGTGGCCCACCAGGTTCCACCGCCGGTAGCCGAGCGAGGTCAAAGTACCGGTGACGGCGCGTGCCATCGCTTCGATGCTCAAATTCGCCATCCGGGCGTCCTGCGTGGACTCGCCCCAGCCCGGCAGGTCTATCAGCACCCGGTCATGTGCCGCTGCCGGGTGAAGAAGCTCCCGGAAGGACGTCCAGGAGCCCGCGGCGCCGTGGAGGTAGACATCCGCCGTCCCGGATACGGCGTGCGGGCCTCCGGTGCCTTCCTGGACATGCACCGTGCAGGGGCCCAGCTCCGTGGCAAGGGTGCGCCGCCGCAGCGTGGCAGCCCCCGTACTTGCGGTTTCCTGCTGAACACCCATGGTCACCTTCTGTTCGTGGTCTTTGAAGGTGATTCGGAGCGGCGGGGGTGCAGGACCGGACGCGAGGCTCGAGGCGGTGGAGGCCGGTGCGGATCAGGGCCTCCGAGGCCGCCGTTATCCGTGGCTCGGGGGAGGCGGTGGTCCGGCCGTCGCGGCCTGGCCGAACGTGGGGACCGTTGTCACGGATCCCACGTTCGGGAGTGCGTGGCGGGTGGCGTGCTCGATTTCGTCGTGGATTGTGGCAAGTTCGCCCAGGTCGGTGATCGTGGTCAGGGGGATGGAGACCTCGACGTGAAGCCGGTGGCCGGACCAGCGCAGCCGGGATGTTGCGCCCGCGGGGGCGTGGGCAGTGACAACCGCCGCCAGGCGTTCCGTAAGGTTCGGGTCCACGCCGTCCATGAGCCTGCGCCCGATGTCGCGAATGGTTCCCCAGAGGAGCACGGCGATGGCTGCGGAGATGAGCAGGCCCACGATCGGATCTGCAAGCGGAAATCCGAGCCATATGC
>NZ_CAKKMM010000397.1:0-4041 GCF_918698205.1 Microbacterium sp. Bi128
GGTCAACATCGCCAGCCCGGCCGCGGCCTTCCAGTGGTGGCGGCTGCCGGCGGACGGCGTCGGGCTTGCCCGGATGGAATTCATCATCAGCAGCCTGATCCGCGTCCATCCCATGGCGCTTGTCCACCCGGAACGGGTCACGGATCCCGCCGAGGCGCACCAGATCCGGGAGCTGGCGCAGGGGTATGCGGACCCGGCCGAGTACTTCGTGGACGCCCTGTCGCTGGGGATCGCCAAGATCGCCGCGCCGTATTATCCGCGCCCCGTGATTGTCCGGCTCAGCGACTTCAAGACCAACGAATACGCCCACCTGCTCGGCGGGGCCGCCTTCGAGGAACCGGAAGAGAATCCCATGCTCGGGTTCCGCGGCGCCTCGCGCTACTACGACCCCCGCTACCGCGAGGGGTTCGCGCTCGAATGCGCCGCGCTCAAACGGGTCCGCGAGAAGCTCGGTTTCACCAACGTGATTGTCATGGTGCCGTTTTGCCGCACGCCGCAGGAGGCGGACAAAGTCCTGGCCGTGATGGCCGAGCACGGTTTGGTCCGCGGCAGCAACGGGCTGCAGGTGTACATGATGTGCGAAATCCCGTCCAACGTGGTCCTGGCCGAGAAGTTCGCCACCCGCTTCGACGGGTTCTCGATCGGCTCCAACGACCTCACCCAGCTGGTCCTGGGTGTGGACCGTGACTCCGGCCAGCTCGCGGCGCTCTTCGATGAGCGGGACGAGGCCGTGATGGCGATGATCAGCGAGGCCATCCGCAAGGCCCACGCCGCCGGGATCAAGATCGGCATTTGCGGGCAGGGACCGAGCAACCACCCGGAGTTCGCCGCGTTCCTGGTGCGCGAAGGGATCGACTCGATCTCCCTGAACCCGGACAGCTACCTCAAGACCGTGCCGCGGATCGCGGCAGCGGAGACAGAGTCAGCCGTCGCGGCAGCGGAGACAGAATCAGCCAGGAAATAGTCATCCCGGTAGCGGGGCCTGCCGCGCGCTTTCCCGGGACCGCACCGGGCTGGCGGCGCCGTGGCGGCCGGGGCCGAGTGAACGCAGGGCATTGAGGATCGTGGCGAGGTCCACCAGTTCCTGGGACAGGGCGCCGGCGATGGCCGGCACGTAGCCCGCGGCCGCGGCCAGCATGAGGGCCACGCTCAGGCCGATGCCGATCCAGATGCTCTGCAGGGCCACCTGCACGGTGCGTTGCCCGATCCGGACGGCGGTCCCCACCTTGGAGAGATCATCGAGGATGATCACGACGTCGGCCGACTCGCCGGCCGCCGTCGAGCCGCGGGCGCCCATGGCGATTCCGACGTCGGCGACCGCCAGGACGGGGGCATCGTTGACGCCGTCGCCGACCATCATGACCGGACGGTCCGGCAGCGACCTGATGGCCTCGACCTTGTCCCGCGGCAGGCACTCGGCGCGGACGTCGGTGAGCCCTGCCTCGTCCGCGATGTGCCGGGCCGTGGCGAGCGCGTCACCGGTCAGCATGACCGTTCGGCGTACGCCCAGGGCCTTGAGGTCGGCGAGGGTGCGGCGGGTCTCTTTGCGAATGGGATCGCTCATCACCAGGGCGCCCACGAATTTTCCGCCGGCACCGACGTAGATGGCGAGCTCGCCGCTGGCCAGCCCCGCCTCCACCACGCCGGACGCCCACTCTGCGACGAACGCGGGCTTGCCCACCACCACGTCCTGGCCGTCGAACCTGGCGCGGACCCCGTGGGTGGCGAATTCGGTGGCTTCGGTGGCGGCCGCGAAGGGCAGGGCCCGGTTCCGGGCGGCCTCCATCACCGAGGCGGCCAGGACATGTGAGGAATACTGTTCCGCGGACGCCGCCAACTGCAGGACCTCGTCCTCTGCGAGGGGCCCGGCGGTCCGGATACGCAGCAGGGACGGGCGGCCGTACGTGAGGGTTCCCGTCTTGTCGAAGGCGGCCGTCTTGATCCGGCTCAGCTGTTCCAGCACCCCGGCGTACTTGACGATGACACCGGAGTGCGCGGCGCGGCTCATGCCACCGAGGAACGCCACCGGCGCTGCGATCAGCAGGGGGCACGGCGTGGCCACCACCAGGACCTCCGCGAAGCGTTCCGGGCTGCCGCTGATGATCCAGCCCACGGCGCCGAGCACGTAGGCGAGGGCCGTGAACGGCACGGCATAGCGGTCCGCGAGCCGGACCATGGGCGCCTTGCTGTCCGCCGCCTCCTGCACGAGGGCGACGATCCGGCTGTACTGCGAATCCTCCATGCGCGCCGTGACCCGCATCCGGACCGCGGCCTCACCGTTCAGCGAACCGCTCATGAGCCCGTCCCCGGCGGACCGCTCCACCGGCAGGCTCTCCCCGGTGAGCGAGGACTCATCGAAAGAGCCTGACTCGGAGAGCAGGACGCCGTCCAGCGGGACCACCTCGCCGGGCCTGACCAGCAGGACGTCCCCGATCTCGACGTCGGCGGCCGCCACGTCCTCGTGTTGGCTCTCCGTTGAGGTTCCGGCTGTGTGCGTTCCGGCGGTGTTGGTTCCGGCTGTGTTGGTTCCGGCGGCGGGGGAGCCGTTGCGCTCCCGGTGGGCCGTCTGCGGGACGCGTTCGAGCAATGCGGTGAGTTCGCCCTTGGCCCTGCTGGCGGCGTAGTCCTCAAGGGCAGTGCCGCCCGCAAGCATGAGTACGACGATCATCGAGGCGATGTATTCGCCCACCAGCACGGTGCTGACGATTGCGGTGACGGCCAGGATGTCGATGCCGAACTGGCCGCCTGCGAGCCGGCGCGCCATCCCGACGGCGAGGTAGGCCGCCACAGCCAGGGCATAGACGCTCGCAGCAGCCCGGGCTATGCCTTCCTGCCCGGAGAACAGCAAGACCAGCACCGCCAGCAGGACGACGAGGGTCCCGGCCACGAGCGGATACCGGAGTACGAATTTCACGGATGTTCCGCCTTAGCTTCGTATCAGTTTTGGCGTCTCCCTGAATCCTACTGCGCGGCCGCGCCCGGCTTGCCGGGGACGGCCTCCCGGACCGTCCCCGGACCCCGGCATGAGAGGCTGGAAGAGCATCCGTCCCGATCAAGCGGGCCGGCGCGCAGGGACCCGATACATGCAATGGGCGCGGCGCAGCACAAGCGATGCCAGGAGGAATGACGTGCGAAGCAGCTCAGAGACCGTCGACACCCGGACCGCCCTGGTGGTGGGGGCAAGCGGAATTGCCGGATCCGCCCTGGTGGACAGGCTCGCCGAGGAGGGCTGGGACGTGGTGGGGCTCTCCCGCAATCCCCTTCGCCGCCGTGACGTGCGCCATGTGAGCGCGGACCTGACATCCGTGGAGAACCTGCGCGAGGCCCTGGCAGGTGTTTCGCCCACCCATGTGTTCTACACCGCCTGGTCCAGGCGGAAGACCGAACAAGAGAACATCGACACAAACGCGGGCATGCTGCGGAACGTCCTCGCCAGCCTCAACGGCAAGCCTGTGAAGCACGTCGCCCTCATGACCGGGCTGAAGCACTATCTGGGCCCGTTTGAGGCGTATGCGGCCGGGGAAATGCCGGACACCCCCTTTCGGGAGAGCGAGCCGAGGCTGCCGACGCCGAACTTCTACTACGCCCAGGAAGACGAGTTGTGGGCTGCGGCCGCGAAGCAGGGCTTTGGCTGGTCCGTGCACCGGGCGCATACGGTGATCGGACATGCGGTCGGGAACGCCATGAACATGGGGCTCACCCTCGCCGTTCAGGCATCCATCTGTAAGGACCTGGGCCAACCGTTCATCTTCCCGGGCTCCGAGACGCAGTGGAACAGCCTCACGGACATGACCGACAGCGGACTGCTGGCGGACCACATGATCTGGGCGGCCACAGCGGACAACGTTGGCGACCAGGCCTACAACATCGTCAACGGCGATGTCTTCCGCTGGCGGCGCATGTGGCCTGCGCTGGCCGACTACTTCGGGGTCGAGCCGGTAGGTTACAGCAACGAACCGCGGCCGTTGGAGCAGCAAATGCGCGGCATGGAAGGCGTGTGGTCGGCCATCGCCGCCCGCCATGGGCTGGCCGAACCCGACC
>NZ_CAKKMM010000398.1:0-4038 GCF_918698205.1 Microbacterium sp. Bi128
TTCATGGACAGCAGGCCGTCCACGGCCTCCGTGATGCGGTTCTCGCCGGGGCGGGAATCGGCGAGGGTGACCTGGTAGCCGTGGGGGGAGAACACGGATTCCATGCCGCGCAGGAGGTCCACGAACCAGGGGTTCCGGAAGTCGTCAATGACCAGCCCGATGCTTTTCGTCTGGCTGCTGGCGAGCGTGGTCGCCGCCCGGCTGGGGCGGTAACCGAGCTCCGACATGGCCGCCCGGACGGCCGCCCGACGCTTCTCGCTGACCTTTGACGGGTTTTGAAGCACGAGCGAGACCAGTGACGGGGAGACGCCGGCGCTCTTGGCGACGTCGTAGATCGTCGGGCGGCGGGTTCTGGGGGCATTCAACGACATCTGCAGGGCCTTTCACGTCTCATCCGAGGATAACCGGTCAACCATTGACAGGACATATGCACATAGTTACGCTTTTGTTCAGCGCTAGATTTTGTAGCGCTCCAATTTCTACCGTCGGGCCGTCGGCCTGACCGAATTTCAAAGGAGAAATCGATGGCTGACAGTTTGGGAGTTGCCGTAATCGGCGCCGGAATGGCAGGAAAAGCGCATGCGGCCGCGTACCGCACGGCGTCGGCGCTCTACAGCCCGGTTCTTCCTCCTATCCGGCTGGTCTCCATCGGCGACGTCAACGCCGAGTTCGGTTCCCTGGCCGCGAAGCGTTTCGGCTACGATCGCCACGACACCTCGTGGCAGGCGATCGCCGAGGCCGACGACATCGACGTCGTGAGCGTCGTGATCGCGAACTCCCTCCACCGCGAGGTCGTGGAGGGCCTGCTGGCCGCCGGCAAGCATGTGCTGTGCGAGAAGCCGCTGAGCGACTCAATCGAGGACGCCCGCGCCATGGCCGAGGCGGCCCGCAGTGCCAGTTCGATTGCCCGCATCGGGTTTACCTTCCGCCGCACGCCGGGCATCGCCTACATCCGGGACCTCATCCGCACCGGCGTGCTGGGGAACGTCCTGCACTTCAGCGGCCGCTACTGGACCGACTACGGGTTCAGCCCGTCGGCGCCCATGAGCTGGCGCTACAAGGGCGGCCCGGGCTCCGGCGCCCTGGCCGACGTCGGCAGCCACCTGACGTACGTCGCTGAGTTCCTCTGCGGCGACATCAAGTCCATCAGCGGCGGACGCCTCAGCACCGTGATCGACAAGCGCCCGCTGCCGCTGGGCGCCGTCATGGGCCACGACCACGCCGCGGTCAGCGACACGTTTGAGCCGGTCGAGAACGACGACTACGCGGTGTTTTCCGCCGAATTCGAGAACGGTGCAGGCGGCTTCGAGGTCTCCCGGGTCGCCGCAGGGCACGCGAACAGCCTCATCTTCGAGGTCTTCTGCGAGAACGGCGCCGCCCGGTTCGACCAGCGCCGCCCCGCGGAGATCGAGCTGTTCCTCAACGACGGCCCGGCCAACGAAAACGGCTACCGCCAGGTGATCCTCGGCCCCGGACACCCCTACATCGCGGGCGGGCTGGCCATGGACGCGCCCAGCGTCGGCTTCGGCCAGAACGACGCGTTCGGCTACCAGGCCCGGGCCTTCCTCGAGGAGGTCGCCGGCCTCAGCGAGGCGGACTCCCTGCCCCGCTGCGCCACGTTCGACGAGGGCGTGCGCAACATGGAGCTGCTCGGCGCAGTCACCGAATCCGCCCTCAACAACGGAAAGAAAATCACGCTATGAAACTCGGCGTCTACAACGCAATCCTGCACGACCGGCCCCTTCCCGAGGCCCTCAAGGTCATCGCCAACCTCGGACTGACCGGCATCGAAATCAACACGGGCGGGTTCCTGCCGGCCGTTCACGTCCCCACCATGGACCAGATCCTGGAAAGCGATGCGGCCCGCGATGACTACCTCGCGATTTTCGAGGGCACCGGTGTCTCGATTGCCGGCCTGAACTGCAATGGCAACCCGCTGCACCCCAAACGTGAGATCGGCGGGAAGCATGCCGAGGACATCCGCCGCTCCATCCGGCTGGCGCAGCGGCTGGGACAGGACCGTGTGGTGACCATGTCTGGCCTGCCCGGCGGCGAACCCGGGGCCACCACGGTCAACTGGGTGGTCAACGCCTGGAACTCGGCGGCCCTGGACGTGCTCGACTACCAATGGGGCATCGCGGCCGACTTCTGGAAGGAAACCGACCGCCTGGCTGCCGACCATGGCGTGAAGGTGGCCCTCGAGCTGCACCCGCAGAACATCGTGTTCAACACCGCCGATGTCCACAAGCTCATTGAGCTTACCGGCGCGACCCATGTCGGCGTCGAGCTGGACGCCTCGCACCTGTTCTGGCAGCAGATGGATCCGGTCGCGGTGGTCCGCGAACTCGGCCCGCTGGTCTTCCAGGCCGCGGCGAAGGACGTCCGCATCAATACCGCGAACGCAGCGCTCTACGGTGTCCTCGACAACAGCTTCCGGCGGCTCTCCCCGGACGAAAACCGCACCAACCTCGGCGGCGACGAGTGGGCCAACGAATGGCCCAAGGACTCCGCCTGGGACTTCGTTGCCCTGGGCCGCGGGCACGACACGGCCTACTGGACCGAGTTCCTGCGCGCGCTCTACGAGGTGGACCCGGAGATGCTGGTCAACATCGAGCACGAGGACGTCTCCCTGGGCCGGATCGAGGGCCTCCAGGTGGCGGTCAAGGTCCTGCGGGACGCCGACTCGGCACTCGCGGCGTCGCTGCACCTCACCAACTGACGGCCTGACGGCCCGGCACCCGAGTTCTGCCGCCGAGTCGCCGGACCGCTGCGGGGTCGCCGGAAACTTCCGGCGATCTCGCATGGTTCCGGCGACCTCGACGCCGGGCCGCACCGACGCCGGGGCGACACCGACGCCGGGGACGCCTTCGACGCCGGGGCGACCTAGGAGTAGTAGTTCGCCAGGGTCTCGGCCTTGAACTCGAAGAAGTTGCCGGCCTCGATGGCGAGCCGGGCGTCGTCGACCATCTTCACCACGAAGCGCTCGTTGTGGATCGAGATCAGGGTGGCCGAGACCATCTCCTTGGCCTTGAACAGGTGATGGATGTAGGCCCGCGAATAGTTCAGGCAGGCGTAGCAGTCGCAGCCTTCCTGCAGCGGGCCGAAGTCGCGTTTGTACTTGGCGCCGGAGAGGTTGTACCGGCCGGTGGGGTGGTAGAACGCCGAGTTGCGGGCCACCCGGGTGGGGGAGACGCAGTCGAAAGTGTCCGCCCCGTTTTCAATGGCCGTGAAGATGTCGTCCGGTTCGGAGATGCCCAGCAGGTGCCGCGGCTTGTTCTCCGGCAGCTCATCGTTGCACCAGCGCACGATCGTGCCGAGGTTCTCTTTCTCCAGCGCCCCGCCGATCCCGAAGCCGTCGAAGTTCATGGCGCCGAGGTCGCGGCAGGCCTTACGGCGCAGGTCCTCGTACTGGGCGCCCTGGATCACCCCGAACAGGGCCTGGTAGGGCTTGCCGGCGCGCTCGTCCGTGAGCCGGAAGTGCTCGGTGATGCACCGCTCGGCCCAGCGCCGGGTCCGCTCCAGGGACTCCTCCTGGTAGCCGCGGGAGTTCTGCAGCGTGGTGAGCTCGTCGAACGCGAACATGATGTCCGCGCCGATCTGGTGCTGGACGTTCATGGAGATCTCGGGGCTGAAGCGGTGCCGGTCGCCGTTGAGATGGCTCTTGAACCACACGCCTTCCTCGTCCACGTGGGCCAGGCGTTCTTTGCCGGGGGCGACGGCGTCGTCCGGCCCCGAATGGTCCACCGATTTCATGTCGATGACCTTCTTGAACCCCGAGCCCAGGCTCATCACCTGGAAACCGCCGGAATCGGTGAACGTCGGACCGCGCCAGTTCATGAACGCACCCAGGCCACCGGCCTCGTCCAGGATGTCCGCGCCCGGCTGCAGGTACAGGTGGTAGGCGTTGGCCAGCACCGCCTGCGCGCCGAGTTCGGCAATGGATTCCGGCAGCACGGACTTGACCGTGGCCTTGGTGCCGACGGCGATGAACGCCGGGGTCTGGATCTCCCCGTGCGGGGTGGCGATGGTGCCGGTCCG
>NZ_CAKKMM010000399.1:0-4036 GCF_918698205.1 Microbacterium sp. Bi128
GATGATGCTGGTCATGGGGTTCCTTCGAAAGTGAGGGGACGTGCGGTGCCCGACCCGGAAGCAGGGGGCGGGACCGGACAGTCAGAGGGCCTGGACGTGGAGGAGCAGGGCGTGCTCCGGGTTCAGGACCGGCAGGGGCAGGCCGACGTGCTGCAGGAAGGCGCCGGTGGCAACGGCCCCGTCTTCCAGCCAGGCCGGCGGCCGGATCTGGGTAAAGGTGTGCGCGTAGTCGCCGTCGAGAAGGGTAGGCAGTTCGGCCCGGACGCGGTAGTTCCGCTTCGGGTCAAGGCCCGGCAGTGAGGCCAGTCCGGGAACCTCAGCCGGGGCGGAGGCCAGGGACACGGCAGCGAACAGGGCCTCGCCGGCGTCGTGCGCAACTACACCGTGGACGCTCAGGGTGGGCTCGGCGGTGTCAGCGTTGACGCGCTTGCCGGAGTGGAGCAGTGCGCGGTGGCGCTTGTAGAGCGCGATGGCGCGGCGCAGCGTGGCCCGGTCCTCGTCCGTGGCTGCGCGGATGTCCCACTCCATGCCGAAATGGCCAAAGAGGGCGGTGATGGCGCGGAAGGAGATGTCGTGGGTGCGGGCCGTGGTGTGCGAGGTGGTGGGGCCGATATGTGATCCGACGAGTTCGGGGGGGAGTACGGCCTGGGTCCAGCGCTGGATGGTCTGGCGCTCCAGGGCATCGTTGCAGTCCGAGGCCCACACCCGGTCGGTTCGCTGCAGGATGCCGAGATCCACGCGGGCCCCGCCGGAGGAGCAGCTTTCAATCTCCACGTCCGGGTGGGATGCCTTGAGCGCGTCGAAGAGACGGTACGCGGCCAGCGTCTGTTCGTGGACGGACGGCCGGCCGCCGCGGCCGTGCTCGGTGAGGTCGCGGTTCTGGTCCCATTTGAGGTAGGCGATGTTGTTCTCGCGCAACAGGGCATCGAGGCGGCCGTATATGTATTGCCAGGCCTCCGGGTTGGCGAGGTCCAGGACGTGCTGATGGCGCCAGGCGTGCGGAAGCCGGCCGCCGTCCTTGTGGGAAAGCAGCGACGGGCCCACGATCCAGTCCGGGTGCTCGCGCGCGACGTCGGAGTCCAGGTTGACCATCTCCGGCTCCACCCACAGCCCAAACTCCATGCCGTGGCCGGTGACCGCGTCGATCAGCGGCGTGAGGCCCTCGGGCCACATGCCCTCGTCGACGTACCAGTCGCCAAGGCCCGCGTGATCATCGCGGCGGCCGCGGAACCAGCCGTCGTCGAGGACGAAGCGTTCCACGCCGAGGCCGGCGGCCGCTTCGGCGAGTTCGAGCAGGGGCTCGAGGCGGTGGTCGAAGTAGACGGCCTCCCAGGTGTTCAGCACCACCGGGCGGACCCGGCCGGAGGTGGTGTCCACATGCTGCGGCCGGGCACGGAACCAGTGGTAGAAGGCCTCGGTGATGCCGTCCAGGCCGCGGCCGGAGTAGGCGGCATAGAGCGACGGCGTCCGGTAGCTGCCGCCGGGGCGCAGCACCACTTCGGCGGAGCCGAGCAGCTCGGCGGCACCAAGCATGCGCCGGCCGTCCGCGAGGCTGTCGAGGTACTGCTCGTGGTTGCCGCTCCAGCCCAGGTGCGTGGCCCAGACCTGGCCTGTGCGGTTGGCGAAGCCGGCGGTCCCGGCTGCCACCAGCAGGGAGGAGTCGTGGCCGGTCCGGCCGTGCCGGCCGGTGCGGACCCAGGTGCCCTGCTGGACGGCGTGCCGCTGCGGGTGGTTTTCGCGGCACCAGCGTCCGGTGAGGTCGAGCAGTTCCGTGGCGTCCCGCGGCACCGGCAGCACCGTGGCGAGTTCGTCGAGCTGGTATTCGGCAGTGCCGCTGTTGGTCAGCGTGTGAGCCAGCTCCAGGAGGCCGCCGGGGTGCAGGGTGAGTTCGGAACTGACCTCCAGCCCGGCCTCGGAGTCCAGGTGGATGATCACCACCGTGCGCCCGCCGTCCTGCACTTGGGCGGCAACCACCCGCAGGGCCGGCGAGAAGTCCAGGCCGGGGCCGCCGGCGGCGTTCCGGTGCCCGCGCAGGCCCGGCCGCCCGGCCCAGCCGGAGGAGGCCTGAGGGAGCAGTCCGGCGGTGACGGGGATGTCGAGGGCGGAGTGCTGGACGGCCCCGTGGAGGATCGCCAGATCGGGGAGGTTCTCCCCAAGGTCGGCGCCCCAATGGACGATCTCGGCCTCGCCGGAGTCGAAGGCCAGCAGGACGCTGGTGCCGGCAGAACGCAGGTGCACGGGGTGCATGGGGATTCGCTTTCAGTAGTGCGGAAGTCAGGTGCTGGTGCGCGGGATCCCGGGTTGGGGACCCCGCGCACCGGGCGCCGCCGTTGCGGGCGGCTGTGGCTTCAGGGGCTTACTTGTTGAACAGGCTTACTTGTTGAAAAGTGAGTTGACCTGCTCGTTGGCCTGCGAGAGGGAGCTGGCCGGCTGCTTGCCGGAGAGGACGGCGTCCATAGCCGGCTTCATGATGCCGTCCACCTTGGCCGCCTTGTCCGCGATCGGGAACAGGAACGTGGTTCCTTCCTTGACGTGGGTGGTGAAGGCGGAGACGTCGGTGCCCTTGGCCTTGAACGCTTCGGCTGCCTTCTCGGAGGAGCTGGTGAGAGCCGGGAACACGACGGCCTTGGAAGCTACGACGTCCTGGCAGGCGGTGGAAGCGAGGTATTCAACCCACTTGGTGGCTGCTGCGGGCTTCTTGGTGCCGGCCCAGATGGAGTCGGCCAGGCCGTTGAACATGCTTGCACGCTTGCCGTCCGGTCCTGTCGGGGTGGGTGCGAAGCCGGTCTGGATACCCTTGTATCCGGTGTACTGGCCGATCAGCCAGTCGCCCGAGGTGTTGATGGCGGCCTTGCCGGCGCCGAAGTTGTCCGACATGCTGGCGCCTACCGTGGTTTCAAGCTTGGGCATGTAGCCCTTGTCCGCCAGGCCGGCCCACCAGGCAATGGTCTCCTGGAACTTGGGGTCGTCGTAGTTGAACTTGGTGCCCCAGGGGTTCTTGTCGGTGTGGGTCCAGCCGGTGGTGGCGCTGAGGAAGCTCCACTGCGTCTGGCCCTGGCCCGAGCCGGAGGACTCCAGGCCGAGGCCGTAGACGGCCACGTTGTTCTTGTCGAAGCCGGCCTCGTCGCCGCGCTTGCCGCGCTTGTCCACGGTCAGGTGGGCGATGGCTTTTTCGTAGCTGCCGCCGTCCTGCGGATTCCAGTCCAGGGTAGCCATCTGCTCGGCGGTGAGACCGGCGGAGTCGGTCATGGCCTTGTTGTAGAAGAGGCCTACAGTGTCCCAGTCCTTGGGCAGCCCGTAGCGCTTCCCGTCCTGGCCGACCCAGAGCTCGGCCAGGCCCTTGGTGTAGCTGTCCAGCTTGATGCCGTCCTTGGCCACGGCGTCATCGAGGGCCAGGAGCTGCTTCTTCGCCGCGTACTCGGGGTACTTGGAGAGGTGGTCGGTGAAGACATCCGGCGCCGTGCCGGCAATGAAGCCGTTGGTCAGGGTGGTCCAGTAGTCGTCCCAGCCGCGCTGGGTGATCTTGACCTTGATATCCGGGTTGGCCTTGGTGAAATCGTCGGCGCACTGCTGGTAGGCCGGGAGCTGGTTGGCGTCCCAGAGCCAGTAGTTGATCTCCCCCTTGGCTTCGGAGGATGCCGGGGCGGACCCGCCGCAGGCGGAGAGGGAGATGGCGATGGCTGCAGCGGCAGCGACGGCGCCGAGGGTCTTCTTCATGGTGGACCTTTCATGGAAGTGCTTCTTTGAGGGGAATGTTTGTTAACGGGGCACTGCGTGTTGTGCCGGGGTTACTTGATGCCGGAGAAGCCGATGGAGTTGACCACCCGCTTGCCGAAGGCGATGAAGAGCAGGAGGACGGGCAGGGCCGCGATCAGGGTGGCGGCCATCAGGCCGGACCAGTCGGGGGCGCCCTGCGGGGACTGGGACTTGAAGACGCCCAGGCCCACGGTGAGGACGCGGACGCTTTCGTCCTGGCCCACCAGCAGCGGCCAGAAGTACTCGTTCCATTGGCCGATGAAGGTCAGCAGCGCAAGGG
>NZ_CAKKMM010000400.1:0-4034 GCF_918698205.1 Microbacterium sp. Bi128
GTCCAGGTTGCGGTACTTCTCGGCGTAGTCCAGGCCATAGCCCACCACGAACTCGTTGGGGATGTCATAGCCGACGTACTTGACGTCGATCTTGACCTTGGCGGCCGTCGGCTTGCGGAAGGCGGTGCAGATTTCCACCGACGCCGTGCCGCGGGATTCCAGGTTCGTCTTGAGCCAGGACAGCGTGAGACCGGAATCGATGATGTCCTCGACGATCAGGACGTCTTTGCCCATGAGGTCGGTGTCGAGGTCCTTCAGGATACGGACGACGCCTGAGGACTGCGTGCCCGAGCCGTACGAGGACACGGCCATCCAGTCCATGGAGACGTGGGTGTGCAGCGCACGGGCCAGATCCGCCATGACCATGACGGCGCCCTTGAGCACGCCGACGATCAGGAGGTCGCGGCCCTCGTAGTCCTTGTCGATCTGCGCCGCGAGTTCGGTGATCCGTTGCTGGATCTGTTCCTTGGTGTAGAGAACGTGTTTGAGGTCTGCCTGGACGTCGTTTGAATCCACCAATGGCTCCTGTGTAGATGCGGGGTGCGACTAATTTCGGGGCGGCTGTTGAGGCCGGAATACAAGCTTCCCACAGCGGGCGGCTTCGCGGGGAACACTTGCGGCGGACAGCTCCGCCGCAAGGAGCTGCGCGAGCGAGAGCCGGTAGACGCTGACCGCGCCGGGAAGCTCCACCGGGCCGGCCGATCCCTGCCGGCGCAGGAGCGCTTCCGCCGCGAGCAGCCGCTGGTAGCTGGGCTGCTGACCGCCGACGGCGGCGGCGGCCTTGGCGATCACCCGGAACCTCACGGCCGGGGCCAGGTCCCTCAGCCCGGCCTCCGGAAGGCTGATCTCCTCCCCTGTCTGCTGGCGCAGCCGCTCGAAAGTGTCGTTCGCCACGTCCTCCAGGTAATCGGCGTCGAGCTGCAGGATCGCGGCCGTGCGGGCGAGCGATTCGGCAACGCCGGGGCCAAGCTTGTCCTCCAGCAGGGGCAGCACCTCAACCCGGGTCCGGGAACGCGCGTACACGGGATCGGTGTTGGACGGGTCGTGCCAGGGCTCCAGGTCCTCCACCCGGCAGATCTCCAGGGTGTCCGCGCGCCGCAGGCCCAGGAACGGGCGCAGCAGCCGGCCGCGGGCCGGCCGCATCCCGGCGAGGGACCGGGTGCCCGACCCGCGCGCCAGGCCCAGGAGCACTTGTTCGGCCTGGTCATCGAGGGTGTGGCCGAGCAGGATGGCGGTTGCACCTGCCTCGTCCGCGGCGGCCTCAAGGGCAGCATGGCGGGCGTCCCGGGCGGCGGCCTCTGGGCCCGCGCCGCTGGAGGCGACGTCGACAGTCCGGATCGTCACGGGAGAGAGCCCGAGCTCCTCGAGGGTGCGGGCCGTGGTGGCCGCGACCCCGGCCGAGCCCGGCTGCAGCTGGTGGTCCACGACGACGGCGCCGACAGAGACAAAATGGCCGTCCACGTGGCCCCGGCGCCCGAAATAGGCGGCGACGGCGGCGAGAGCCAGCGAGTCCGGTCCGCCGCTGCAGGCTACCAGGACGCGGTCCGGGTAGCCGGCCGCGGCGAGGGCGTCCTGCAGCATTTTTCGTGCCGTGCCGACCACCGGCGCGAGGCGGCCGGGCCGGCGTCGTCCGCTGGAAATCGAGGTAGAGCCGGCGCCATCGGGGGCAGTCATGGCGGCTAGAGGCCCATCCGGTCGAGCCAGAGCCTGGAGTCGTGGATCTCGGGTTCGCTGGGGAGGTGGTCCGCGGACTCCCAGACTCTGTTGAAGCCTGCCATGCCGGCGGCGGCCACCACTTCCCGGACGAACTTGGCGCCGTCACTGTACTGGCGCATCTTGGCGTCGAGGCCGAGCAGGTTGCGGATGAATTTCTCGATCATGCCGCGGTCCTGGCCTCGGTCGTTGAAACGTTGCCGGATGGTCTTCACCGAGGGAACGATGCTGGCGTCCACGGCGTCCATGACCACATTGGCGTGACCCTCGAGCAGGCTCATGAGCGCAGTCAGGCGGGACAGGGCCGCCTTTTCCTCCGGGTTCTGGAGCAGGTCCAGGATGGCGCCCCGTCCGGGCGCGGCGCCGGGTGCCGCGCGGTCCTTCAGCGATTTCGCGGCCGCCGAGGCCCGTTCCATCAGGGAATCGACATTGCCCAGCAACAGTCCGCTGAGGTTTTCGATCTCCTGGAGCATGTGGTGCCGCAGCCACGGTGCGGCGGCGAACTGCACCCGGTGGGTCTGTTCGTGGAGGCAGACCCAGAGCCGGAAGTCCGCGGGTTCGACTTTCAGTTCGCGTTCCACGGAGATGATGTTCGGCGCTACGAGCAGCAGCCGTCCGGAAGCGGGGGCCGTGGAGTTTTCGGCCAGCGCGGAGAAGGGATCGTACTGGCCCAGGACTTTGCTCGAAAGGAAGGCCAGGATGGCGCCGAGCTGGCTGCCGGTGATGGCCGCGCTGACCCCGGCAGCTCCGGGGCTGAGGGAACCACGGCCCTCCAGCAGCTTTCCCATGGCGGGCTTGAGCATGACGGCGAAGCTCTGCGTGTTGGCCTTGGCCCATGAGGCCCGGTCCACGACGAGGACCTCGGAGTCGCGCAGGTCCCGGGCGGCGTCCAGTCCGGTGATGTGGTGGACGTGCGGCACGGAAATGTCCGCCATGAGCCGCAGATTTTCGACGGCGGCGCCGATCTCGGCGCTGCCCAGGACGGGGCCTGCCGGCGTCAGCCGGGCTGCCGTGGACGCGGCGAGCTCCCAGTTGATGAGATCCGGGACCTGGACCGATGCCGCACTCGGCGTCTTGGGTGATGTCTCGCTTGATGTCTCGCTTGCAGAGGACTCCATGGGGTCCATCAGATCACAGGGCCCCGACAATGCGCCTTAATTTTCGCTGACCGGCGAACCGGCCGGGGCTCCGTGACCCCGGGCCGAAGGGCCAGACCGGCGCGAAGGGCCAGACCGGCGCGGGGTCCGGGCCGGCCCGCGCTGTCAGCGGCAGCCGCAGCCGGCGAGGACGGCGGCGGAGCGGTCCAGTGCGGCTTTGTTCGCGGCACCGGGGGTCAGCCCGTTGCCGACGAAGGAAAAGACCAGGAGCCGGCCGTCGGCGTCGACCACGGAACCGCTAAGCGCAATGACCGTGTTCAGTGTGCCCGTCTTGGCGCGGACCAGCCCGGCGCCCGCGGCCGAGGCCGCATCCGTGTAGCGGTCCCCCAGGGTGCCGGTGAGCCCGGCGACCGGGAACCCGCTCAGGGCGGCGCGCAGCCGGGGGTCCGTGCCCGAGGTCATGGCCCGGACCACGTCCGTGAGCTGCCGGGCCGAGACCCGGTTGGCCAGGGCAAGGCCGGAGACGTCCGCGGCCCGGAGCGAGTCAGTGGGAACGCCCATGTCCTTGACCTGCTGCAGCACGGCGGCAATGGCGTCGTCGCTGCTGCCGGGCCGGCCGACGCCGAGGGCGGTCATCCGTCCCATCACCTCGGCGAGGTAGTTGTCCGAGGTCTGCAGCATCATGTCCACCTGCTGCCCCACCGTGGCGGACTGGACCTCGGCCAGGACTTTGGCGTGCCCGCCCTCCGGCGCGTCACCGGTCCGGCCCCGGGCGACGCCGGGGGCAACGGACAGCCCCCCGGCCGCCGCGGCCGCCGTGAGCCGGGCGGCGAACACCTCGGCGGCGGTCATGGCGGCGTCCTGCGGGCGGGGTCCGGTGGTCTTGGCGGGATCGAACCTCGCGGAGTTCAGCGCCAGCGGGTACAGCGGGGCCATCTCCCCGGCGGCGACGTCCTCTGGGCTCCACGCCTGGCTGAGCGAGGGGCCGCTGAAGAGGGAGTCATCCAGCAGGACGTTCACCGTGCCGGTGACGCCGCCGGCTTTGAGGGCATCGATAGTGGCCTTCGCGAGCGTGGTCAGCCCGGCGCGGCCCAGAACGGCGCCCGGGGCCGATTCCCCGGCGCCCAGGAGGACATCGCCTCCGCCGGTCAGGACCACCGAGCCGGGGGTCGGCCCTGCCAGCACCCGGGTGCTGAAGCGGCGGTCGGGGCCCAGGACCCGCAG
>NZ_CAKKMM010000401.1:0-4023 GCF_918698205.1 Microbacterium sp. Bi128
GGCCCCCACGGTAGCCGTCTGGCTGCCACACGGATCCCGGGCTGACATCTTTACATCCCCGCGTCCCGGGCGGATTACGGCCGGCGTGGCCGCTGTGGTTGAGTTGTTGCATGCCATTTCGCCGGCCCGTCCCGGACCTCCAGACGCTGTCCGCGGCAGCGATGAGCGCGCTGCTGCTCACCAGTGCCGCCAAGCACTTCCGCGAGCCTGAATTTTTCCACCCGGTGGTACCCGACTTCCTGTGCCGGGACGACTCCGGCGAGCAGCCGAACGGGCCCCTGGCCGTCCTGTCCCGTGAGGAATGGGTGGCAGTGAGCGGGCTGCTGGAAGCCGCCGCCGCCGTCGGGCTCCTGGTCCCGGCCACCCGGAGGGCCGCCGCGGGCTGCGTCACGGCGATGTTCGCCGCCTTCCTCGCCGGCCACGTGGATGCCCTGCGCAAAGCCTACGGGCCGGAGGGCTCGCCGCGCCGGCGACGCGTGCACACCCTGCGGCTCCCGCTCCAGGCGCCCCTCATCGCATGGGCCTGGACTTTGACGCGGCGGAACCGGCGCCCGTGAAAATCCTGCAGTCACCGGCGGTGCGGATCGGTTTATCGATCAGCATCGCCACCGGTCTCTACGGCGTCTCCTTCGGTGCGCTGTCCGTAACCTCGGGCCTGGATTTCTGGCAGACCATGGCACTGAGCCTGCTGCTGTTCAGCGGCGGCTCGCAGTTCGCCTTCATCGGTGTGGTGGCCGGAGGCGGGTCCGGCGTCGCAGCGATGGGCGCCGCGACGCTGCTGGGCATGCGCAACGGCATCTACGGCATGCAGATCAATGCCCTCCTGCAGCCGCGCGGGTGGCGGAAGTTTGCCGCGGCCCAGCTGACCATCGACGAGTCCACCGCCACCAGCACAGGGCAGACGGACCCCGACGAGCAGAAACGCGGCTTCTGGACCGCCGGAATCGGCGTCTTTGTCCTCTGGAACCTGTTCACCGCCCTCGGCGCACTGGCCGGCGGGGCGCTCGGGGATCCCAAACAGTGGGGACTGGACGGTGCCGCCGTGGCGGCCTTCCTGGGCCTGCTCTGGCCGCGGCTGAAAGGCAGGGAACCTGTGGCCATCGCGGTGGTCTGCGCGCTGGCCACCGTGCTGGCCGTGCCGTTCGTGCCCCCGGGAGTGCCGATCCTCGTCGCCGCCGTGGTCGCGGCAGGGATCGGCTGGTTCAGCCACGGCCGCAGCGATGAGGGCCTGGAACCGGACGTCGATCCGTACGCGGAGGACCACGTGCACCACCACCACGACCCGGCCCGCGAATCCCGCAGTGACCGCCCCGGAGACGACGCATGAATCTTTGGATGTGGCTGCTGCTCTCCTGCCTGCTCGCCTACGCCTGGAAGCTGCTCGGTTACCTGGTGCCGGCCAGCCTGCTCCGCAACCCGCGGATGTCCAGGATTGCCGGGACCATGACAATCGGGCTGCTGGCGTCCCTGACGGTGGTCAATGCTGTCGCCTCCGGCCAGTCGCTCGTCCTGGACGCCCGGCTGGGCGCATTGGCGGCGGCGGGCATCGCCTTGTGGTTGCGTGCGCCGTTCCTGGTGGTGGTGATCGCCGGCGCTGCCGCGGCCGCCGGGCTCCGGCTGCTCGGCTGGGACTGACCCGCCAGTGGAACGCCTGACCGCGCTGGAGCGCGGATGGGCTGTGGGTGCCGCCGGAACGGTCTTTAGTCCCTACTTGGTGCCGGGATGGCATGGGAGCATTCGAACATGACTGAACACGACGGCGAGCTGCCGGCTGCCGGCCGGGAGGCTGCCGACGAGCAGGCCCCGGAGCAGCAGGCCTCGGAGCCGCGCAAGGATCAGCGCACCAAGCAGCACGAGCCGTATGTTTCCGGCGGGGCTGAGTCCACCCGGGAAATGCGCGAAATGTCCCGCCGCCGTCGGGAAGCCGAAGAGAAGCTTCAGCAACACCTTCTCGAAGCCAAGGAAAAGCCGGCCGAAGACTAGCGCCGGGCACCGGGCAGTCGGGGCATATGCCGGATCCGGCGCTTATGGGTGCTAGCCGAGAACGGCGTCGAACGCGGTGCCCGTCAGCGGGGCCTGCGGCGGCAACGCCCGGTCCGGCCGCTCCGTCCGGATGGCGTCCTCAACCAGCGCCACGGGCCGGCGCCACGCGTCGGAGCCCGGCTCCATGGTGTCCACGACGCCGATCAGCATGGCCAGCAGGCGGATCATGTCCGTCATGGAAATATCGCTGCGCAGGGTGCCCTGCCCCTGGCCCCGGCCCAGCAGCACGGCGATGGATTCAATCAGGCCACCCGTAATCCCGGTCAGCAGCCCGCGCCGGCCCGCGACAGCTCCCAGCAGGTTGGCCTCTTCGCTGGCGACATGCATCGTGGCATCGATGACCCGAAAGAGCCCTGCGGCGGCGTCAGGATCGGCCAGGGCCTCATCGATGGCCGGGTCCACCTGCAGCCGGAGCTGCTGGTTCAGGGCAGCGAGCACCAGCTCTTCCTTGTCGGCGAAATTCCGGAAAAGGGTGGCGGGACCCACTCCGGCGGTGACGGCAATGGTCTGCAGCGGCACCTCGGGGCCGTGCTCGCGGAAGCACTGGCGGGCCGCGGCGATGATTTTGTCCACGTTGCGCGCGGCATCTGCGCGGAGCGGCCTGCGGTCTACTGCCCGGTTCATTTGCCTAGGGTAGCAACGCGAAGGGTGCGCGAACCTGTTACCGGCGGGTAGTGACTTATATGACGGTGGCGGAGGTGCGCCCGGCCGCTGCCGGGCTGGAATCGCGTGAAAGACTGGTGCCGGACAGCCCGGAAGTTTTCGCCCCCGGTGTCCTGACTGAGTGAAGGGAACCACCACATGCTGGTCGCATTCTCCGTAGCACCCTCCGGTGACCCCGCCAACGGGCAAGCGCCCGGCGACGCGTCGGTCCACGACGCCGTCGCGGCCGCGGTGCGGATCGTCCGGGAGTCGGGCCTGCCCAACCGGACGAGTTCCATGTTCACCGAGATCGAGGGCGAGTGGGACCAGGTCATGGACGTCGTCAAGCGGGCCACGGACGCGGTGGGCGCCTACGGTTCGCGCGTCTCGCTGGTCCTCAAGGCGGACATCCGGCCGGGCTACAGCGGCGAGCTGACCGGCAAGGTGGAACGGCTGGAAAACGCCATCGACGGGCAGGGCGCCGGCGGGACCGGCCCGCAGATTCCAGCCCGGCCGGGAAACTAGGTGGACTGAGTCGGGCCGCACGCCGAAATCCGGGCGGGAAAAGCGCGCCCGCGGGGGTACCGCCGGGCGCGGACGGCTGGAACACTGGGGGCATGATCGAGCATCAGTCCGCCCCCGGCTGGGTCGCCGTCGAGAACTTCCTCTCCGACGCGGTGGTCCGCCCGGACCGTTCACTCAAGCGCGCCGTGACCAGCGCGCTTGAGGCAGGCATGCCGGCCATCGAAGTGGCCCCCAACGCCGGCAAACTCCTGAAACTGCTGGTCCAGCTCTCCGGTGCCCGCCACGTCCTGGAGATCGGCACGCTGGCCGGCTTCAGCACCATCTGGATGGCCCGCCCGCGTCGCGCGGACCAACGTTGACGATGCCGGGCTGGGCCACAAGGTGGACATCCGGGTCGGCGCGGCGCTGGACACCCTGCCCGAGCTGGAAAACGAGGCCGGGCCGCCCTTCGATTTCGTGTTCATCGATGCCGACAAGGAAAACAACCCGCACTACCTGGACTGGGCCATCCGGCTTGGCCGGCCCGGCACCACCATCGTGGTGGACAACGTCGTGTGGGAGGGTGCGGTGCTGGACGCGTCGATGGACCCGGTCAACGCCCCCGGAATCATCAGCACCCTCCAGATGATGGGCGATGACCCGCGGCTGGACGGCACCGTGATCCAGACCGTGGGTTCGAAAGGCTGGGACGGCTTCGCCCTCGCGATCGTCCGCTAGGCGCAAGAGACTGTCCGCCGGGGCGAACGCGCCGGTGGCAGCCGACCCCGTGAAGCCCCGGCCACCCCCAAGTGCTAAGTATGCTTAGATTACTTG
>NZ_CAKKMM010000402.1:0-3992 GCF_918698205.1 Microbacterium sp. Bi128
GCCCTGAACACGCTAAGTGCCGCGCTCGAAGCGCTGCGGTTGACCGACCCCCAGCAGCTGTTCGCGCTCACGGCGGCCATGGCCTTCGCGGCAGCCGCCGAAGTCGGTGCCCAGACGAAGGCGGAGCTACTCCTCGCCGACTTCGAGGCAGCACCCGCGGCCCTGCCGCGGTACATGCGCTCGCTGGCCGCGATGGCCGTGGTCTATGGAAAGGCCCGGCTCGGGAACTACCCGGGTGCCATCGCGGAACTGAAGCGGCTCGGCCGACCTTACCCGGAAGTGGACAACGCCGGGCTCGAACTCGACGCGCTGGCCTTCTGCCTGGCCCTGGGGGACACGGACTCGGCGCCGAGGCTGCTCGAACTCCGGGCCGGGCTCGAGGGGCCAAGGCCCGCCGCGATCTGCGCCTACGCCGCAGCCATCAGCGCGGACAATGCCGCAGACCTCCTTGAGGCCGCGAAAGCCTGTGAAGCGGCGGAATTGTGGGCCTTTGCCGCCCTCGCCTACGACGCCGCGGCGCACGCCTACCGGGCCGCGGGCGACACCCTCAGGGAGCGCATGGCCAATTCCCAGCGGAAGCGGTGCCTGGACCGGGCCGATGACCTTCCCGGCGACGAAGCGGCCAAGAACGATGACTCGCTCGGCATACTGACCCGCCGCGAGCGCGACATTGTGGCGCTGGCGGTACGCGGCCTCACTGACCGGCAGATTGCCGCAGAGCTCCAGGTGTCCGTGCGCACGGTTGAAGGCCATCTCTACCGCAGCTACGCGAAGCTCAACGTCAAGGGCCGTGAGCAGCTTCCCGGTATCGGCGGGCACTAGCGGCAAGCAAGGGAGAGGCCGCGTGGGCCCGTGTCCGCCGGCCGGCCCGCCGTAGCGGGGCCGCTTCCCCGGTGTCCGGGCCGCTACCGGCGCCGGACACGTGCGGCGGGATGGCGACTACTTGGTTTGGGCCTTGCGGCAGCGCCGGTCCAACTGAGTACAGCTACGTAGAGCGGGCGGAATACTCGCTAGGTAATCGAGTACTACTTACGCATACCGAAAATACGCCTAGTCCCTACCGTTGAGGTATCACCGCTCACACTTTGATTGCGAAGGTCTCTCATATGTTCCAGCAAGACGCCGGCTTGCCAACGGGCAGCGGCCAGACAGAAATAGTGTTTCCGGCGCAAAGAAACGGTCATGGCCGCAGTAAGGACAGACCCTTCACCCGCCAGGAGGTCGTTGCCGACATCGTTGAGACCCTGACGTCGGGTTCCGGCTGCGGCATCGTGCTCGTGGGCGACCACGGGGCCGGCAAGTCCTTTATCGCCCAGCGCGCCCTGGAGCAGCTCGGCGACGAGTACCTGGTAGTCCAGGTCAGGGGCAGCTCCATATCCTCCAAGCTTCCCTACGGGGCCTTGAGCGTCCTGCTCAACGACCTCGACGCCTCCCACCTCGAGCACCCGCTGATGGTGTTGCGCGGACTGACCCAGCTGCTCCACAACAAATCCGAAGGCCGGCGAATCGTCCTCTTCGTGGACAACGCCCATGACCTCGACGAGCTCTCCAGCATGATGGTGGCCCAGTTGAGCGCCGGGTCCCATGTCACGTTGCTGGCGGCGTGCGTTGACATGCCGCACATTGGCGGGGACATCATGGGCCTGTGGAAGGATGACCTGCTCCGACGGGTGGACCTCGGACCGTTCGACTTCGCAGAGACGGCAACAACGTTGCACCACGAATACGGCGGCCGGTTCTCCCTGACCGCTGCCCGGGCGCTTTGGAGTGCGAGCGGGGGCAATGCCTTGTTCCTCCATTCCCTGGCCCGGGAGCAGATCAAGCTGGGCACAGTGATCCGCCAGGACGGTGTATGGTTCCTGGGCAACGGCCCCATCGCCTTGACCGGAGAGATCCGGGACGTCGTGAAGGCACGCCTCAACCGGCTCGGCAACGGCCAGCGCGACGTCTTTGAACTCCTGGCACTCGCCGGGGCAGTCCCGCTGCAGACCCTCATGCTCATCGCCAACCCGCAGGATATGGACGCGCTCCAGGAGCGGGCCCTGATCCGGGTCACCCATGACCATCCGCCGATGGTCAGCATCGCCAATCCGGTGACCGCCGGAATTGTCGCCAACGTGGTCCCGCCCGGGCGCAGCGCCGAACTCCGCCGCCGGCTCACGGCCGTTCTCCAGGAATCGGACGCGCTGGACACCGGCGGCTCGGCCGGCGTCGCCTGGGCGCTGGATTGCGGGGAAGAGGTGAGCTCCCAGGTCGCCCTGGCCGCCGCACGCGCCGCGAACGGTGCATCCGACCACGCGGCCGCCTTGCGATTTGTCCAGGAGGTCGAAGGAAGCGAACCCGCTGCCCTGATGGCCATCGAAACAGTCAATGCCCACATCTCGGTGAACAACGAGGACTCCGCACGCCGGGTTCTGGAGGCACTGGATGACGGCGCGTGCGCCAAGCTTCCCCTGACCGAGTGGACCGCTTTGCAGCTGCTGCGCGTGGAACTGGACAAACGCAGCACCGCCCCGGGCGCCGACCCCGAAGCCCGGATACAGGAGTTCGCCGAGCGGCTGGCTGCCGAGCCCGCCGCACAGAGTTCAGTTGCCGTTGCAGCCCGGGAGCGGCTGCGCCTGGCGGAGGCTGGGCTCGCCGCTTTCCGTGGACGCTACGACGAAGTCCTGGCCATAACCGACGGCGTGGACGCGGGGGACCTGGGCAGCGAACCAAGGATCCTGACCGCCAGCGTGCGCAGCGAGGCCCTGGCCGTCACCGGCAACGTGGTGCGGGCGCTCGCCCTCGGAAAGCAGATCCAGGCGGCCACAGCCGGCGTGCAGCTCCCGGACCATGCGGTTCGTGAGATCAGGGGCAGGTTCCTCCTCCTCCTTTTGCTCTCCGGCAAGTTCAGGGAAACGTCCGTCTATCTTGAGGAGACGTACAGCGGCGCAGAGCCCCAGACCAGGCTGGGCGGGATGTTTGAGATCGGGCACGGCGTCATGGACCTGCATGCCGGACACCTCGACGACGCCTTGTCCCGGCTCCAGGCGGGCCGGTGGCAGCTTCGGGCGCAGGACCCCGACGCTTTGGGCGGCCTGGCCGCGGCCGTGTGTGCCTATGCCGCCGCACTCCAGGGCGAAGAGGAAATGGCCGGCCTGCTACTGGACGATCTTGCCCAGGCCAGGCCGCCCGCGGCCTGGCTGGTGGAACGGCTCACACGCTATTTCGAACTGTCGGCCCAGGCCGAGCTCGGCCAGAGGGCAATGTCCATCCGTGCGCTCTCAGCCGAAGCGGGCAACGACGCCGAAACGTCAGCACTGGCCCCCGCGCTCCTGTTCCAGTCCGCCGCGGCCCGGCTGGGAGACCGCCAGACGGGCCAGAAGCTCGGCAGCCTGAGCGGGAGGGTGACCGGACAATTTGCGGCCCTGTGCTCGCGGCTGGCCGAAGGCATGCGCGAGGCTGACAGCGAGCAGTTACTGGCAGCATCCAAGGAAGCTGAGGCATGCGGCAACACCGTGTTCGCCCGGGACGCGGTGCGGAAAGCCGTCGGCTGCGCGAACGACGCCGGCAACCGCATCGCGCTGCGGATCGCCCAGCGGGCGCAGCAGTCCCTCGATGACAAGTTCGGCAGTCCGAAGAACGGGCTGCGGTCGCTTACAACCTCAACCCTGACGGCGAGGGAATGTGAAGTGGCGGTCCGGGCCGCTGCCGGTACGTCCAACCGCAAGATCGCGGAACAGATGCACGTATCCGTCCGCACTGTGGAGGGACACCTCTATCAGGTGTATTCGAAGCTGCACGTCGCCAGCCGATCGGAACTCAAAGATGTCATCTCGACTCCGGCAGACAGCGCCAGACTCGGCTGAGCCCGGCAGACTGCAGGCGGCAACCCGGACGGCTATTCAAGACGGGCAGAAACTGGCAGGAAGAACCGGCGATGGAAAGCCTGGCTGAGACCTCGGCACTGATCGAGCGCTCGGCGCTGGTCAAGGACCTGGTTGTTTGCCGTC
>NZ_CAKKMM010000403.1:0-3964 GCF_918698205.1 Microbacterium sp. Bi128
CTCGAACGCACCGAGCGAGCCGCCGAGCGCGGTCTTCACGTCGGCCGAGATCTTGTCGGTGAGGTCCATCGCCTGGCCGGCCTTGACGATGTCGGCGAGCTTGCCGCCTCCGCGCGCCATGAAGATGTCGGGCGCGTCTCCGGAGTTCAGCGCGGTTTGGAGCTTGCCGTCCATCTCCTCGTTCTGCAGGGACTGGATCTCGATGGTGACGCCGGGGTTGGCCGCTTCGAAGGCGGCGGCGGTGTCTTCCCAGTACTTCTTGCCGTCGCCCGTGGTGGAGTTGTGCCAGAACGTCAGGGTGACGCTGCCGTCGGCGTTCTGTCCTCCGCCTCCGCCGGCGGCGCAACCGCCGAGGGCGAGGGTGCCGGCGACGGCGATGGCCGCTGCGGCGATGATCTTCCGCGTTTTCATGTGATTCCCGTTTCTCTTCGTCGAGGTGCGTCCCTCGCGGGATGCTCCGGTTTTCGGCTGCGATGCCGGTCGTTCACACCCGGATGTGCGGTCCGGGGTGTCAGCAGTGTCACCCGCGAGGTGAACATCGTCAAACGTTTTCGAAAATGATTTCCACGACTAGTCTCGAGCCGTGAACAGACGCGCCACCATCCACGACGTCGCCACGGCCGCGGGCGTCTCGGTGGCGACCGTGTCCAAAGCCGTCAACGGTCGGTACGGTGTCTCGCCCGAGACCGTGGCGCGCGTCCTCGACGCCGTCGAGGCGCTCGGGTACGAGTCCAGCCTGGTCGCCAGCAGCATGCGCTCTCGCCGCACCGGGGTGATCGGTGTCCTGGTGGCCGACATCGAACCGTTCTCGGCCGAGATCCTCAAGGGCGTGGGCGGAGCGTTGTCCGGCACCGGCTACGACCTGCTGGCGTACAGCGGTTCGCGTCGTGACGGCGAGGGCTGGGAGCGGCGATCGCTCAGCCGGCTCAGTGGCACCCTCATCGATGCGGCGATCATCGTGACCCCCACGGTGGTCAACGTCGTCAGCGAGGTGCCGATCGTCGCGGTCGACCCGCACACCGGCCGGGCCGACCTGCCCACGGTCGAATCCGACAGCTACACCGGTGCACAGCAGGCCGTCCACTATCTCGCTCAGCTCGGACACCGCCGCATCGGCTTCATCGCCGGCCGCCCCGATCTGCGGTCGGCGGTGGCGCGCGCCTCCGGCTACCGTGCGGGGCTCGCGGCGGCCGGCATCCCGTTCGATCCGGTCCTGGTGGGGGTCGGGCGTTACGAGCAGGACGTCGCCCGGGAAGCCGCACACACCATGCTCGCCCTGCCCGACCGGCCGACGGCCGTGTTCGCCGCGAACGACCTGTCGGCCCTGTCGATCATCGAGGTCGCCGGCGAACGCGGGCTGCGGGTGCCCGACGACCTCTCGGTGGTCGGGTTCGACGACGTGCCCGAGGCCGCGCGCGCTCAGCCGGGGCTGACCACCGTGCGGCAGCCGATGAAGCGCCTCGGCGCCGAGGCGGTGCGGATCGTGCTGGCCCTCATGGCGGGGGAAGAGCTGCCCGAGACCCACGTCCAGTTGCCCACTCGACTCGTCGTCCGCGCCACGACCGCACCCCCGCCGTCCCGCTGACGGGGCCGCAGCCGCGCGGGTCAGTGCGCGGCCGGACCGTGTCCGACGTGCGGTTCCTCAGGAGTCCGGCCGGCGCGCCACCGGCGTCGTGCTCCGGATGCCGAGCGGCTAAGGTCGCGGCGTGACCGTTGTGCTTCTCGCCCCCGACGGGTTCAAGGGCTCGATCTCGGCGGCCGACGCCGGCGCGGCGCTCGCCGCCGGGTGGCGGAGCGTCCGGGGCGACGACCGCATCGTCGAGCTGCCCATGGCCGACGGCGGCGAGGGAACCCTCGATGCCTTCCTCGTCGCCGTGCCGGGGGCGCGCCGGATGCCGGTGCACGTCACGGGTCCGCACGGCCGCGAGGTCGCGGCATCCTGGGTCCTCCTCCCCGCGACGGGGAACGCCCCGCGCGGCACGGGGGTCGTGGAGTTGGCCTCGACCTCGGGCATTGAGCTGCTCGGCGACACCCTGCGCCCGCTCGATGCCGGTACGCACGGGTTCGGACAGGCGATCACCGCGGCCCTGGATCACGGCGTCTCGCGGCTCGTGCTGGCGATCGGGTCGAGCGCCTCGACCGACGCCGGCTTCGGGGCGCTTTCCGCGCTCGGGGCGAGGATCACGGATGCCGCGGGCGTCGAGGTCGCCGCCGGACTGCGGGGGATGCGCGGCGCCGCCCGCCTCGACCGCTCCGGGCTGCGCCCGCTCCCACCCTCCGGGGCGCTCGTCTTGACGGACGTGCGGAGTCCCCTCACCGGCCCGCGCGGCGCGGCGGCGGTGTTCGGGCCGCAGAAAGGGCTCGGGCCCGACGAGATCGCCGACGCCGACGCGGCGCTCGCCCGGGCGGCGGCGCTCCTGGGCGTCGATGCGACCGAGCCCGGTGGCGGCGCGGCCGGCGGCACCGGCGCGGCGTTGCTCGCGTGGGGCGCCCAGCTGGTGCCGGGGGCCGAGCGGATCGCCGACCTCGTCGGCCTCGCGGATGCCATCACCGCCTCCGACGTCGTCATCACGGGCGAGGGATCCTTCGACGCGAGCTCCGGTGCGGGCAAGGCGCCCGAACGGGTGGCGGCCCTGGCTCGCGCGTCGGCGTGCCCCGCGCTGCTCGTGGCCGGGCGCATCGCTCCGGATGCCGACACCTCGGCGTTCCGCGACGCGGTCTCCCTCACCGACCTCGCCGGTTCGCCCGAGGCGGCCCTGTCGGCCCCGGGCGAGTGGCTCACCGCTGCCGGCGCGACCCTGGCGCGCGGGTTCGGGGCGCGCAGCGGTGCTCCGACGCGGGACTGACGCGGCACGATCGCCGAATCCCGCCCCGACTCGCGGGCGGTGGAGCCGTCGCCCCCCGCGGCTCCGGTACCGTCGAGGTGTGTCCACCGTGTCCAGCAGCAAAGACGACGAGGTCGATCTCCTCATCGACGCGTGGTCGCAGTTGCTGCCCGACGTCGATCTGACCCCCCTCGACGTCATGTCGCGGCTGCGCCGTGCCGCGTTCCACCTGTCGAAGCTGCGCGCGCGGGCCTTCGCGAGCGCCGACATCGCCGTGTGGGAGTTCGACGTGCTCGCCGTCCTCCGCCGCGCGGACACCGAACTCAGTGCCACACGGCTGATCTCGGCGACGATGATCGGCAGCGCGGCGATGACCAATCGCCTCGACAAGCTCGCAGACCGCGGACTCGTGCAGCGTCGCCCCAACCCCTCGGACGGGCGCGCGATCCTCGTGGCCATCACTCCCGAGGGCATCGAACGCGTCGACGCGGCGATGACCGAACTCGTGCGGCTCGAAGCCGACGCCCTCCGCGACGTGAATCGCGCCGATCAGGCGATGCTGGCGCGCGTGCTGCGGGTGCTCGCCGCCGGCGAGACCCACGAGGCGTAATCGACCTCGACGCGCGCCCGCTCGTCCTCGACGGCGGGGTGGCCGCCGGCGCGCGGCTGGTGGGCGGGTGCTGCCGCTCGGCCCCGGCGGACATCGCCGCGATCGCCGCTGCTCCGAGCTGAGCCGCGCCCCGACGCGGCACCCTCATCGCTGATCGATCCGGCCGCGCCGGCCGCCGCGTTCGCTCAGGAGGGCGATCTCCTCAGGGTTCCATCCGAAGGCGTTCTGCATCTGGTCGCCGAGGGTCGAGAGCGCCGACGGCAGGGCCGTGGCCACGCCGTGCCGGACGTCGACGGCGCGGTCATCGAGAGCGTGGGCCGCGACCCGCAGCTCGTCCACGAGCGACCTCAGACGATCGGGACCGTACGCGGCCGCCACGAGGCGCGCGTCGCTGATCGCGATGACCGTGAGCTCCTGCGGGTCGCTGTCGGACAGTCGTGTCGCCGCCCCGAGGGACAGGATGACGGTCAGCCCGCAGACCAGAACAGTGGCGATGGCGATCGCCGCGCCGATCTCCAAGGAGCGGAAC
>NZ_CAKKMM010000404.1:0-3963 GCF_918698205.1 Microbacterium sp. Bi128
CCCCATTTGGAACCGCTGTCCCAGATGGCGGTGGCCTGTCCGCGCTCGGCCCGGGGGAACCAGTCGGCGGTGAGCTTTGCCGACGCCGGCCCGTTGGGGGCCTCGGTGATGCCGAGCAGGAAGCGGAAGGTGACGAATTGCCACATCTTGGTGCCGACGGCCATCAGCGCGGTCGCGATGCTCCAGCCCGCGATTGCGAGGAAGTACATCCGTCGGGCGCCCAGCTTGTCCACGAGCCAGCCAGCGGGCAGCTGGGCAAAAGCGTAGGTCCAGGAGAACACGGTGCCCAGGAGGCCGATGTCCGTCCGGGTCATGCCGAAGTCTTTGATCAGCTGCGGCGCGGCTATGGAGATTGCACTGCGGTCCATGTAGTTGATGATGCCGGCGGCCAGCGCCCAGCCGAGAATCCACCACCGCAGATTCTTGATGGTGCGGCGTGTTGCGGACTCCTTGGGCCCTGCGGCCAAAGTTTCTGTTTGCACTCTTCACTCCCTTGTGACTCCCCATGCCGGCACCGTAGCCGTCACAATCGAAGATCCTATAGGCTCTTCGATCAGCTGTGAAGGGGGTCACAAAAAGAGGGCTCAGAAGCCGGGCGCGGCGCGCTGTTACGTGGTCTTGGGCCCGCGTGCGTCAGCCTGGGAAGTGAGCCTTATTCCGCGGGGGCGTCCGCTATGGCGCGGCCGCGCACCTTTTGCACGTGCTCGGCCATGGCGGCTGCGGCCTTCTCCGGGTCGCCCGTCGCCAAGGCATCCAGGACGGCCTGATGTTCGGCGATCGCGTGATCGGCGTCGGTGATACCCACTCCCCCGAACAGGCGGAAGCGCTGAATCTGCCCGCCGAGAGCGGCATAAGCTGCCACCATGAACTGGTTGCCTGTCTGCTCCGCGATCAGCCGATGGAACCGCTCGTCGGCCTCGAGGTAGCCGCGGAATTCGGCAAAGGAGGGCCCGCGCGGTGCGTCCTTGAGATCGGCGACTGCTTGTTCCAGTTCGGCCAGGTGGCCGGGCGTCAGCCGTGCACACGCCAGGCGGGCGTTCACGGGCTCGATCGCGAGCCGGGCTTCCATGAGCTCGGCGAAGTCTTCCCGGGTGAACACCGGAGCAACCCGGTAGCCCTTAAGGGCCACGCGGCGCACCATCCCGGTGTGTTCCAGCCTGGCGAGCGCCTCCCGCACGGGGGTGGGCGAGACGTCGAGTTCACGGGCGGTCCCGTCGATGCTGACCGCGGTTCCGGGTTCCAGCCGGCCATCCATCAGCGACGCCAGAAGTTCTTCATAAACGTGGTCCGCCAGGACCTGCCGGCTGACTGCGCGGCCGGCGGGGCGCCCCTCAGAATGGCTGCCGGTGGAAGCTAATTGCATCTTCAGATCCTATAGGACTAGGCACGGCGAGGCCCCCTCCGGGACATGCCCATTTGCCGCCCCCACCGCTGGACATGCACCTCGCTCCGCACCATGGGCCCACGGGGGACATGCCCAATCCCGGCGCCAGCCACGGGACATGTCCAGTGGCCAATTCGTAGAGGGAACATGTCCCGGCGGCCCCGATGTGCAGGACGGGACATGCCCAGCCACACATGTCACCGCGGAGCATGTTCAGTGTCGGACCTGCCCTGCGAGGGACATGCTCATTGTTAGATGCGACCAGTGGGCAGAATGGCATTCTGCCCACTGGTCGTGGCGGCCGCTGGGCATGTCCCATGGCCATGATGCGCCGCGAGGAACATGCTCTCTCGTGCAGATCATCGCGGCACATGTCCGGCAGCGGGTGCGGCCCTGTGACTCGCGCACCCGGTCTCGGACCTGCCCTGCGAGGGACATGCTCATTGTTAAATGCGACCAGTGGGCAGAATGGCATTCTGCCCACTGCTCGTGGCTGCGGCTGAGCATGTCCAACCGAGCGTGTCCTGCGCGGCGCGTGCGGCGCCGCGGGAGTCACCGCACCGCAGTTGGTCCTAGTTCTGGTAGGCCGGGTAGTCGGTGTAGCCCTCGGCGCCGTCGGTGTAGAACGTGGCCGGATTCGCCTCGTTGACCGGCAGGCCTTCGCGCCAGCGGCGGACCAGGTCCGGGTTGGCGATGGCAGGGCGTCCGACGACGACGGCGTCAGCGTGGCCGTCCGCGACCAGCGCCTTGGCTTCGTCGCGCGTGGTGACGATGCCGAAGCCCGTGTTGATCAGGAATGTCCCGTTGAACCGTGCGCGCAGGTCCTGGACAAGCTCGCTGGTGGGGTCCTTGTGCAGGATGCTGAGGTAGGCCAGCTTCAGCGGAGCCAGCGCGTCCACGAGGTGGGCGTAGGTGGCCCGGACGTCAGCCGCATCGAGTTCGAGGGCACCCTGGACATTGTGCTCCGGCGAGATGCGGATGCCAACACGGTCCGCGCCGACGGCGTCCACCACTGCCTGGGTAACTTCAATCACGAAACGAGCCCGGTTCTCCGGAGAGCCGCCGTAGACGTCGTCGCGCTGGTTGGCGGCCGGAGTGAGGAATTCGTGCAGCAGGTAACCGTTGGCCGAGTGAAGTTCGACGCCGTCGAATCCTGCCTCAACCGCCTTGCGGGATGCCGTCACGAATTCGTCGACAATGCCCGGCAGTTCCTCTGTGGTCAGGGCGCGCGGGACGGGGAACGCCTGCTTGCCCTCATACGTGCGGGTCTCGCCGTCGATGGCAATGGCGCTGGGTGCGACTACTTCGTAGCCACCGGTAGTGTCCTGGTGAGTGACGCGGCCGGCGTGCATGACCTGGGCGAAAATGCGGCCGCCCTCGGCGTGCACGGCGGCTGTGACGTTGGCCCAGCCCGCGAGCTGCTCGTCGGTCACGAGGCCGGGCTGGCCCGGGAAGCCGCGGCCTGTGTGGCTGGGGTATGTGCCTTCACTGACGATCAGGCCGAGCGAGGCGCGCTGACGGTAGTGTTCGACCACCAACGGGCCGGGGATTCCTTCTTTGCCGGAGCGGACGCGGGTAAGCGGCGCCATGACGAGCCGGTTGGGTAGTTCCAGCTCGCCGAGGGTCATCGGGGAAAACAGCATGCGCAGTTCCTTTCGCAAGGGGTTGGTTCATTGGCGGCAACTGCGAGGCGTCTGCAACTATTCCCGCGTGAGACTCGGATCACTACGGGTGGACGATGATCTTCACCGCGGTGTCGTTGTGGTTGATCAGCGTGTCAAACCCCTTGTCCACCAAGTCGTCCAAGGCGATCCGCCCCGTGATGAAGGGTTTCAGGTCCACTTTTCCTTCCTGGACGAGCTTGATCGCGGCTTCGTGGTCGCCGCAGTAGGCGATGGTGCCGCGCAGGTCAATTTCCTTCAGCACCACTTTCTGCATGTCGACCGTGGCCGGGTGCCCCCAGATCGAGACGTTGACGACGACGCCGGCGGGCCTCACGACGTCGAGCATGGTGTCCAGCACCGCATTCACACCGGCACATTCAAACGCCGCATCGGCCCCCGTACCGTTGGTCAGTTCCAGCACGCGCGCCTTGACGTCCTCGGCACTCGGATCGAGCACGTGATCCGCGACCCCGGACGAAGTCGCCTTGTCTTTGCGGGCTGCAGACAGCTCGGTAACGATCGTGGTGACGCCGATGCCTTTGAGGACCGCGGCGGTCAGCAGGCCGATGGGTCCGGCACCGCCGACGACGGCGACGTCCCCGGCTTTGACGCCGCTCCGGCCGACGGCGTGATACGCCACCGCAAGGGGTTCGATCAGTGCGGCCTCGTCCAGGGGGATGTCGCCGACAGGGTGCACCCACCGGGTGTCGACGACGATCTTCTCGCTCAAGCCGCCACCGCCGCCCGCCAGGCCGATGAAGCCCAACCTGGTGCACAGGTTGTAGTGGCCGCTGAGGCAGGGACCGCATTCATTGCAGACGTAGTACGGCTCCACGACGACGTTGTCTCCAATGGCCAGACCGCTGACGCCTTCCCCCAGTTCCTCGACGGTGCCGGAGAACTCGTGGCCGAGGG
>NZ_CAKKMM010000405.1:0-3955 GCF_918698205.1 Microbacterium sp. Bi128
GGTCCCAAGGGATGCCGGCCTATTTTGTGAGAACACGGTTGGAGGCCGATATCTACACCTCGGATTTCGAAGCAGCGTCGGATGTGGTGTTTTCGGAGCGTTCATCCCTGGCGGAGTGGACCGAAGACTACCGGTTCGGATTGCTCACTTCGCTGGAAACTTTTGCCAAAATGAACAGAGGAGCGCTCATTGGCTCGCCCTGATACCACCGGGTCCATGCGGAAGATCCTCCTCTACGGGGACGTCGACCTCAACATCATCGACGGGTCCGCGGTCTGGCTCGTCTCCATGGCCGAGGCGTTATCCCGAACGGGCTCCGAAGTCTGCGTACTTCTCAAGACCCACGTGTCGAAGACGCGGCTGCTTGACCGGATAGCTGACATGCCCGGCGTGGAAATCGCCCAACCTGGCGAGAGCGCGGACATCGAGGCGCTGCAGCCCCGCACCGCAGCCCAGCGCATGGCCCAGCTTGACGCGCAGCGGCCGTTCGACGTCGTGATCGCCCGAGGCACCCAGGTCGCGGCGCACGTCGCAAACTCCAAAGTCCTGGGTCCCAAGTCGTGGCTCTACATCACGGACATCGCCCATCCCGGCTCCCGGCTTTCCGAAAAAGACCGCGCGGTGCTCAGAAGGACCGTCGGACAATGCCGGCGCTTCTTCGTGCAGACTGAGGCCGCACGCTCCTACGTTGAGGCGACGATTCCCGAGGCCGCGGGAAAGACCCTGGTCCTCACGCCCATGGTGCCCGATGAATACTTTGACCTGCGGGGAGGCTCATCCGGCACCGGCCGGAAACTGAGTGCGGTCTACTCCGGCAAGTTCGCCAGGAAATGGCGGACCCTGGAAATGTGCTCCCTCCCGGTGACGGCCGGGGAACACAACCTTCCCCTGGCGTTGACGATGATCGGCGACAAGTTCCAGCACGACCTCCAGGACCCGCAGTGGTCGGCCACGATGGAGGCGGCGGTGGGCTCGCCGGGGATCGACTGGCTGGGCGGGATGTCCCGTGATGAGGCCGCAAAGGAAGTCAGCCGGCACGACGTCGGGTTGAGCTGGCGGGATCGAAGCATGGACGCCAGCCTCGAAATTTCGACCAAGGTGCTCGAGTACGCGGCCCTTGGGGTGCCGCCGATGGTGAACCGCAATGCTCAGCACCTGGAGCTTTTCGGCGCGGACTATCCGCTGTATGTCGACGACGATTCGGCGGAGGGCGTTCTCAGCACGCTTCTGGCGGCGAGGGGAACCCTTGCCGAGCTGAAGGAGGAAGTGTCCAATCGTGTCCGGTACTACTCGATTTCAGCATCGGCGGCCCGGCTGAAGGCCTATTTCGAACGGTCCGAAGGCGACTACGCCCGCAGCCCGCGGTCCAGGCAAAAGACGCGGGTGCTGATTGCCGGTCACGACCTAAAGTTTGCGGGCGAGCTGGTGTCCGTCCTCGAGTTGCGGGACGACATCGAACTCGCCTTCGACCACTGGACCTCACTTCATCAGCACGACGTCAAGGAGTCCGAGCGGCTCAGGGACTGGGCCGACGTGATCATCTGTGAATGGTGCGGGCCCAACGCCGTCTGGTACTCGAACAACAAACGGCGGAGGCAGAAGCTCATTGTGCGTCTTCACATGTTCGAGCTCAACGGCCCCTGGATGAGCGACGTGGCCGCCGAAAACATTGACTCCCTGATCTGCGTCTCGCAGCTCTACGTGGATCGCACCCGTGCAAGTACCGGCTGGACCGGCACCGCCATCCGGGTCATCCCGAACGCCGTGGACGTCATGGACCTCCGCAGATCCAAGGAACCGGATCATCGCTTCCGGCTGGGGCTGGTGGGCATCGTCCCCATGCGCAAGCGCCTGGACCGCGCCCTTGACCTGCTCGAGGAGCTGTTGGATGAGGACCCCAGGTACACCCTGCATGTCCGCGGACGCATGCCGTGGGAGTATCCGTACGAATGGAAGAAGCCGTTCCAACGCGAGGCGTACCTGGAGATCTTTGACCGTATCGGCAGGTCCCCGGCGCTGCGGGATGCCGTGGTCTTCGAACCGTTTGGCCCCGACATGGCCTCCTGGCTGCGCAAGATCGGATATGTCCTATCGCCCAGCTCGGACGAGAGCTTTCACCTCGCCCCCGCCGAGGGCATGGCATCAGGCGCCGTACCGCTGTTCTGGCAGAGGCCCGGAGCGGATGAAATATTCAGCAACCGCTGGACCCGGGGGACAACGTCCCAGATCCGGGCCCTGGTCTCGGCCCTCAACGGTTCGCCCCAAGCGTATGCAGAGGAGTCACGGGCCGCCGCCGAATACGTCGGGCGGTTCGATATGCGGTCCACGGGCGAGGCCTGGCTGGAGGAAATACTCAGCACGTGAAGCCACGGCCCGGCACGGTCAGTCCCTCGCGGTAGCGTAGGGCTGTGCCTGAAACTGTGCCCGAACCTGTGCCCGAAACCGCTGTCCCCGAAACGGCTGTGCCCGATGCCCTGCCCGCGGACGCCGCACTGACCGTTGCCGGCCTCTCGGAGTCCCAGCTGCTGGGTCGCATCTTTCCGCGGCTCACGATCCCGCAGCCCAATGGCGGACCGGCGGCGGCGTCGTACTTGCTGCTGGGGCCGGGGGACGACGCCGCGATTGTCGCCGCGCCGGACGGGCGGACCGTGCTGAGCATCGACACCCAGGTGGCGGACCAGGATTTCCGGCTCGAATGGAACAACGGCTACCGGACCACCGGGTACGACGTCGGCTGGAAGGCCGCGGCGCAAAACCTCAGCGACATCAACGCCATGGGCGCCCGGGCCACGTCCGTTGTGGTCAGCCTGACCATGCCGCCGGAGACCCTCGTCTCTTGGGTGGAGGATTTCGCGGACGGCCTCGTGGCCGGCATCAGGGGCCTGGGGGCTCCGGCCTGCGCGGTGGCGGGCGGCGACCTCGGCCGCGGCCGCGAACTGGCGGTCAGCGTGGCGATCCTGGGGACCCTTGACGGCAAGGAGCCCGTCCTGCGCTCCGGGGCCCGGCCGGGGGACACCGTGGCCCTGGCGGGAACAGTGGGCCGGGCCGCCGCCGGGCTGGCGTTGCTGGAGTCGAGCGTCCCGGTGGGCGCCCTGACCGCCGGGCAGCGTTCCCTCCTGGACACCCAGTGCAGGCCGCAGCCGCCGCTCGCCGCCGGACCGCTGGCCCGTGAGGCGGGGGCGTCCGCCATGATGGACATCTCGGACGGCCTGGTCCGGGACGGAAACCGCATGGCGGCCGCCAGCCGCGCAATGCTGAACCTGGACGCCGCCGCCCTGAAGGAGCTGGCCGCCCCGCTGCTGCCGGCGTCGGAGCTGCTGGGGGCAGACCCGATGGCCTGGGTCCTCGGCGGCGGTGAAGACCATGGGCTGCTCGCCACTTTCCCGGCAGGGGTTCCGCTCCCTCCCGGGTTCACTGCGATAGGCTCGGTAGAGGCCCCTGCACCAACCGAAAGCACGGGAGTAACGATCGCGGGCAGGCCCGCTGACGCTGTGGGATGGGATCACTTTGCAGACTAAGATTGCCGCCAACGCGCAAGCGATGAAGCGGTGGTTGGGCAAGGCGGAAACCACGCTCGGCAACCACAGCGACCGCCTGAACGCCATCAATATCTTTCCGGTAGCCGACGGCGACACCGGCACCAACCTCTACCTGACTGTCCGCGCCGCGGCCCACGCCGCGGACGCCGCCGTGCCGGGACACCCGGACGGGGCGGCGCACGCGGCGCCGGACCCGACCCTGCATGACGTTGGCGCCGTCCTGGCGCAGGCCGGCCAGGTTGCCATGGAGCAGGCCCGCGGCAACTCGGGAACCCTGTTCGCCGTCTTCCTCTGCGCTGCCGCCGAACCCCTGGCCGGGCACACCCGGATCAGCTCACCCCTGCTGGCTGCGGCCCTGAACCGGGCCCAGATCCGGGCCTGGTCCGCGCTGAGTGATCCCGTGCCCGGCACCATGC
>NZ_CAKKMM010000406.1:0-3946 GCF_918698205.1 Microbacterium sp. Bi128
GCCCAGGGCTCCTGTCTCCGCGCCCAGCGCCGTCCATTTGGCCCGGATCGCACCGAGGACAAAGTGGGCCCCGGCCGTCGGGGTCCAGTAAATCGAGGACCCGCCCGCCCCGGAGAAGTGGTTGTACCTTCCCACTCCGTCCGTCGAGCCCTTCTCGTCGGTCGTCGGGAAGCCGAGCACGCCCGCGGCAGCGCCCGCAGCCTTGTAGCGTTTGTAAACCTCACCACGTACCGAATGTGCCCCGGTCGCCGGGGACCAGCAGATCACACCTTTCACATAGTCCTGGCACTTCCCTCCAGCGACGGGATACTCCAAAGTCAGCGACCGGCCAAGGGACGACCGCGGGTCGCCCGCGCCGATTTTCCACGCGTAGGCGGCGATGGGGTCGTCGGTGCCCTTCCCGGTGAGCATCACCTTCAACGCACCCTGGCCGTCGTCCGCAGTGATCAGGTAGTAGGTTTCCGAAGTTCCCGCCTGCCCGAAGGCCGTCGGCGTGAAAGTTACGCTCTGGAAGGCGGATTCGCCCGCAGGAATCTTCAATCCCTCGGCAATGGGGGTGGTGGTTGAAAAGACCCCCAACGGCGCCTTCGCCTTGGTGATCGTCATGGGTACGTTGCCGGTGTTGGTGATCTGGAAAGCCCTGGTGGCGGAGGTCCCCACGGGGACGTCACCAAAGTCCAGGGTGCGTGGCATCTGCAGGTGCGCCGCGCCCGAGACGGCGGTCGCGGTCACCTTCACGGTTACCGACCCGCGGTCACTGGTGACGACGAGCGTATCGGTCACGGGACTCGTTGACGTGCGACTGAACGTCATGGACACTGCCACCGACGCGAGGGGCTGGATGGTCTGCCCCACCCCCGGCACCGTGGCGGGGTCGACGCGGAGCTGTGCGTTGGCCGGCAGCTTGACCCCGGTGATCTTGGCGACGGTTGTGCCGGTGTTGACGATGTTGACGGTCTGCCGGCTGATCGTTTTTGTCGGGACGTCGGTGAACTGCACCGTGGCCGGAGTCGCGCCCAGGCCCTCCTTCGTGCCGACGCCGTGGACGCCGAGGAGGTCGGTTTCGCCGTCGGCCGTTTTGACCGTCAGGGTGCCGTCCGCCTGGCCTGGAACGGCCGGCGAGAAGGTCACGGGTACCGTCATGCTTGCGCCCTTGGCCAGGTTCCGGGGCAGCGTGAGCGTGGTTCCGATCTTGAACGGTGCACTTGTTGTGATGGAGCTCACCGTTACCGCCCGTGACGCGGTGATCGTCACGTTCCCGGTCACGGTCTTTCCCACCGCGACGTTGCCGAGGTCGGTGTTCTTTGCCCCTACCGCTGATGTTGTCGGGGCGCCGAAACCCAAGACCTGCCC
The DNA here is from genome assembly GCF_918698205.1 of Microbacterium sp. Bi128. NCBI lineage: Bacteria > Bacillati > Actinomycetota > Actinomycetes > Micrococcales > Microbacteriaceae > Microbacterium > Microbacterium sp. Bi128. Next base: position 1,354 of record NZ_CAKKMM010000406.1, read on the forward strand.
GTCCCGGGTGCCCACGTAAACGCGGCCCTTATCAGTGGCCACCGAGGAGAACTTGGCCCCTATGCCCAGGGGGGCGCTGAAGACTTCCTTGAGGTTCCCGGTGTTGTCCGGTATCGCGCGGTAGGCGCGCAGTTCGGCGCCGGCTCCGGTGCCTCCGCTGACATAGACCACCCAGACCAGGGCGGAGGACCCGTCCTTGCCGGAGGACGTCACCACCGGCGAACCGGAGCTGAACCCGAACGTGCCGGCGGAGGTCCCGACGGCGGCGAGGCTGACCCCGCCCGAAGCGCCTGGGACGATCTTGAAGGCGCGAAGGTACCCGTTGTTTTCGACGACATAGAGGTAGCCACCGTTGCTTGTCCCGAGAAACGCGGGCTTTCCCCACACTCCGCTGTACGGACCGGCTTTGTCCAGGACCGCGTCGGTTCCCCCAGGCCCCTGCGCCATGCCGCCCAGGTTGTCCCGGTCCAGGAGGTACATGTGGCCGTCTTTGCCGATTTGGGCCATCAGGTGCGGGTGCGCTGCGGTGCCATAGCCGTCCGGGATCCCGACGGGAGCGCCGGACCCCAGATCGGCGTCGTTGCGGTTCAGTTTCGCGTTGTCGGCCGGGCTGAAGAAGTCGGTGGCTTTCAGGTTGCCGTCACTGCCGACCCGGAGCCGGACCACAGCCTCCGCCAAGGTGGTGGGCGGCTTCGATCCCGGGCCAGGATTGGGTGAAATGCCGTTTCCCGTGGTGAACAGGATTTGACCGGGACCATCGGACACGAGTCCGCCGCCGGATTGCCAGATCCCACCCTCCGCATTGGCGTTGCCGGATTCGGTCGCCCACATTGTGGTCTGCCGGCCCGCCGTAGATACGCCGACGACGTAGCCGACGAAGGGCGTGTAGTCGCAGTGGCTGGCAAATCCCGCATACACGACCCCGTTCATGAGCAGCAGCCCGGGGCGCTGCATCGCGGTCATGGCATTGAACGGGCGGCTGGGGTCGTTCGTCGGCGCACCATCGATGACGACGGGGAAGCCGGGCTTCTCCACCCCGGTGGCCACATCGAGGGAATGCATGTACCAGTGTGGGAGCTGGGCCGTCGCCCCGTCGTTGGTCTTCGACAGCAGGAAGACACTCTTCGTAGCCGGGTCGTAAACGGGAGTGGACGTGATTCCGATGTTGGGCGTGAGGTCACTGCAGCGCACCGTCGACGCCGGCCACGACGGTCCGAGTTTGCGCGACCACTTGGCCGCGCCCGTCGCGCTGTCCAGACCGTAGACGGCATTGTTTTCCGTCGCGGCAATCACGGTCGTGCCAACCACGAGCGGCTGGGCGTAGACCTGCCCGTCCACTTTTGCGGAGAACAGTTTGCCGAAATTTGAGGATGCGACAGCCGACGGCGAGAGTCCGGCCTCGTCCTGGTCCCATCCGGTCCGCAACGAATCGTGGGCGATGGTCCCCACGTCCGCGACGGCGGTCCCTCCGACGGACAGCCCGGCGAAAGCGAGCGTTGCCGTCAGCAGGGACGCCCACGCGCCCCGGGACCACCCGCGTCGTCGGGGCTCGGTGGCGTGGATCCCGGCCGCCTGCTGCCGCCGGAGATGCGGTGCCCCACCCGTATGTCCACCGCGCAGTCGGCCTTTTTGGAATTGGCCGGACGACACCCAAGATTCTGTTTGATCATGCATGGCTGAGACCCGTTTCTGACCACTACATTGACTTTATTAACCCAGTACTTTGGAGCCTAGAAGCGGGGGGTGTTGAGCGCGCGAGTGGAGGCTACTCGACTTTTCGGCGGCGATTCCCGTTTTCTTCCGAGTGCTACTTGCACCGTCCGCGGGCGCGCCCGAGTGCCTACTTGCCGGGCGCGCGGAATCGCCCCGGCACTCCGGCCCGGGCCGCGGACTGCCCCGGCGTCGCGTTAGGCTCCTCCCATGTCGCCCGATCAATTCCTGGCCGAACTGGCCAACTCCCTGGACCACCTCGGCACGCTCGCCCGGCAGCCGCGGGACACTCTTGCCGGCGCCGTTCCGGCGTGCCCCGCCTGGACGCTCGAGCAGCTCTTCGGGCATCTCGGCTCAATCGAGAGGTGGGCAGCCGGGGTGGTCCGGACGGGCACCTTTGTCCAGGAACCTGCACCGCCGGCCGAGGGCGCCGCGGCCTGGTTTCTCGCGGGCACCGCACCCTTCCTCGAGACGATGACGGGCCTTGATCCGGAGAGCGAATGCTGGACCTTTGGCCCGCCTCCGCGCACCGCCCGGTTCTGGCTTCGGCGGCAGGCCCACGAACATGCCATCCACCTGGTCGACGCCTGCCAGGCGCTTGGCCTGGAGATGCCCGCGCTGGCGGACAATTTCATGCTCGACGGTGTCGATGAGGTCCTGGCGATGTTCGCGCCGCGGCAGCTGCGACTGGACCGGATGCCGCCTCCGGACAAAGCTGTGACCTTCCGGGTGCCAGGGGCCGCCAGCTGGACACTGGGACCTGGTGCCGCCGTGGCCTTGATTTCCGCCCCGTTGCCGGTGATGTATCTGGGTCTTTGGGGTCGATCCAACCTGGCAGAGAACGCCGTCATTGAAGGTGACGCCGCCGCGGCCCTGCGTGTGC
>NZ_CAKKMM010000407.1:0-3945 GCF_918698205.1 Microbacterium sp. Bi128
CTGCGCAGCAGTCGAAGCGAAGGGGGTGGCCATGAAAGATCACCGCATGGCGAAAATTGTGGCGGCGGGAACCATCGCCGTGCTCACGGCTTGTGCGCCCCCGGTACCAGGGCTTGTGAAGGCCGACGGCGTCGAACGGGTGCCGGTGGACCGCGCCGCGTACGCTGCCGAATTTCAGGCATTCCGGGCCTCCGCCCTGACGTTGGGAGCCGCGCTGCTGGCCGACGGCGGTGAAGGGGCCGAAGGGAACGTGGTGTCGTCCCCCGGCAGCCTGCTGATCGCGCTCGCCATGCTGCGGGCAGGGGCGTCCGGGGAGACCGCCGTCGAAATGGACCAGATGCTGGGGCTCCCGGACGGCAACCGGGATGAGGCCATGAACGCCCTGCTCGAGTCCCTGGCTGCGTACGACGGTGATCCCGGCTCGGTCGACGAAAAGGACCCGCCCCGGAAGCCGGTCATGCATGCGGCCAACGGTCTGTTTGTGGACAAGGACGTACCAACCGGAAGGAACTACCTGGAAACCCTTGCCCGGCACTACGGCACCGGGGTGTACCCCGTGGACTTCCGGGATGAGGCCGCCACGGGGCCGGCCCTGGATGCCTGGGTGGACCGGAACACGGGCGGCCGGATCAAGAAAGCACCCGCGGAGTACGATCGCGACAACACGTTCAGCCTCCTCAATGCCCTGTACTTCGCCGCGGCATGGCAGTCGCCTTTCGACCCGAACGACACCTCGGACAGCCCCTTCACCAAGTCCGGTGGCGAGGAAATCAGCGTGCCGACCATGTACAACTCGCTGCAGCTGGCCTATGCGGAGGGCCCTGGCTGGCGGGCGGTCGAGCTGCCGTACGCAGAAGGTTTTGCCATGCGGCTGGTGCTGCCCGGTCCTGGCGTTGGGCCGGAGAGCCTCACAGCGGCCAAGCTGACGGCAATTGCGGCGGCCCTGGACACGGCCCCGGAGGTCTCCGCACTGATCTCCCTGCCCAAGTGGGACCACAAGAGCACCTTCGACCTGCGGAAGGTATTTGAAGCGCTGGGGCTGGCCAGGACCCTGGTCACCACCGAAGACTTCGACGCCATCCAGCCGAAGCTGACGCTCACGCAGGCCGCCCAGGCCGCCAACATCACCGTTGCCGAGAAGGGAACGGTGGCCGCCGCCGTGACGCAGATCAACGGCGCCGTGACCGGTGTGCCGCCCCTCCCGGACCAAACCATCGACTTCGACCGGCCGTTCCTCTACCAGGTCGTGCACACCGAAACCGGGCTCCCGATCTTCATGGGGAAGGTCGCGGACCCGCGCTGAGGGGCGGCCTACCGGGACCCACATCGCCGGAAGCCCTCCAGTTCGCCGTAAACTTCCGGCGAATTGGAGGGACTCCGGCGAACTCGGCGGCTTAGGGCGTCCCGCTCCGGCGCTCTTGTGCCAGGGCCGCCGCCACTTTTCCAATCAGCTCGTACGGGACAGGCTTCCGCAACTGGAACTTCAGGGTGCCCTTCGCTGCGCGGTAGGGGGCGAGTTCCGTGCTCAGCGATTCGTCGCCGTCGGGCACGGGGTAGACGGAGATGTGGTGCGCCCAGCCCGCGAAATATACGACGTATCTGCCCCCGAGCGTGATCGTCGGGATGCCGTAACTGATCATCTCCCCTGATCCGGGTACCGCGGCATGGCAGCATCGCCGGATCTCCTGCAGCGCCTCCTGCACGTCAGCAGGAAACGAGGCGATGTATTCCTCCACGGACTCAAAGTGCTGTGCCATTGCCGTTCCCTCCAACGATCCCAGCAACGAGTTAGCGCGGGCCGCCCTGCCACAAGGCATCGAACGGGGCGCCCGAGGCCACACGGTTCCGGATGCCGGCGGTCACAAACGCCTTCGCCGTCCGGGCGGCGGCCAGCGGCGTCGCACCCTTGGCGAGCTCGGCCGTCACCGCCGCGGCCAATGAGCACCCGGCGCCCGAGACTGCCACCTCGCCCACCTTCGGGGCGGACAGGACTTCCAGGGTTTCGCCGTCGTAGTAGACGTCGACGGCGTCGGGGCCTTCGAGCCGCACGCCGCCCTTGGCGAGCACCGCGGCGCCGCTGAGCTCATGGATGCGGACCGCGGCGGCCTTGAGGGACTCGACGTCGGTGATCTCCAGCCCTGAGAGCGACTCGGCCTCGAAATGGTTGGGCGTGACGAAGGTGGCCAGCGGCAGGATGTGGGACTTGAGCGCCTGGTCGGTGTCCAGGGCGTGGCCCGGCTCCTGGCCCTTGCAGATCAGCACCGGATCCAGCACCACGTTGGCGAACTGCCCGGCCGCCAGCGCCGCGGCCACGGTCGAAATCGTCGCCGGGCTGCCCAGCATGCCGATCTTGACGGTGTCCAGCACGGCCGGTGCGCCGGACGCGGCACCGTAGGCCGCCGTCGTGGCTTCCAGCTGGTCCGCGATGACCTGCTGGTCCACCGGGACAAAGCGGTGGTTCCAGTTGTCCTTGGGGTCGAAGGACACGATGCAGGTCAGGTTCGCGATCCCGAAGACGCCGAGTTCCTGGAACGTCTTCAGGTCAGCCTGCGCGCCGGCGCCGCCGGTCGCTTCGGAGCCTGCGATGGTCAGCGCGACGGCGGGGGAGGAGGCGGGCTCGGTAGCTGTATCGGAAGCAGCAGCGCCATCCGCCAGGGCGTTGGAATCGAATGCGGTAGAAGTCATGGTCCCATCCTGCCATCCCGCCAAAACCGCGCGCATTGTGCTCATGAACAAGCGTTCCATGAACAGTATGAACAAAACCTGAGTGTTCCGGATCACGCGGACTAGGGTGGCGGACGGTGTTGCTTACACGCGGCGCCGGATCCAGGAAGGTTCATTGATGAGCACCCAACTGACCGAAGCGGCCCAGACCCGGAAAGCCGTCGGCAACATCCTCAAAGGCTCGGCCGGCAACCTAGTCGAGTGGTACGACCTCTACGTCTACACCGTGTTCGCGGCCTACTTCCAGGCGCACTTCTTCAACTCCAAGGACGAGCTCCAGGCCGGCCTAGAGGCCATGGCCGTCTTCTCGACGTCGTTCCTGATGCGCCCGATCGGTGCCTGGTTCTTCGGCCGGTACGCCGACCGCAAGGGCCGCAAAGCCGCGTTGACACTGAGCGTGACCATGATGTCCGCGGGCTCTTTCGCGATCGCGGTGCTGCCCACCCAGGACGTGATCGGCCTGTGGGCCCTGATCCTGCTGGTCCTCATCCGCGTGATCCAGGGCTTCTCCGTGGGCGGTGAGTACGGCACCAGCGCCACGTACATGTCCGAGGCTGCCACATCCAAGCGCCGCGGCTTCTTCTCCAGCTTCCAGTACGTCACCCTGGTCGGCGGCCAGATGCTGGCACTGCTGGTCCTTGTGGTCTTGCAGAACGCCATGCCCAAGGCCGAGCTGACCGAGTGGGGCTGGCGCATCCCGTTCGCGGTGGGCGGCGTGGCCGCGCTGGTGGTCCTCTGGCTGCGGCGCTCCATGGAGGAAACCGTCTCGGCCGAACAGCTCGAGGCCGCAAAGGCCCCTGCCGTGGGAGGCCAGGCGCAGCCCGGGACCATGAAGCTGCTGTTCACCAGGTACTGGAAACCGCTCATGATCTGCATCGGAATCACCCTTGGCGGCACGGTGGCGTTCTACACGTACACCAACTTCATCCTGAAGTTCATGAACGATACCTCCGGCATCGCCAAGACGGACACGTCGGTCATCAACTTCTGGGCACTGTTCATCTTCATGCTGCTCCAGCCGGTTTACGGCATCATCTCGGACAAGGTCGGCCGCAAACCGCTGCTGCTGTGGTTCGGCATCACCGGCGTCCTGTTCACCTGGCCGCTCCTGTCCGCGCTCGCCGGGACCAAGGATCCGATCACCGCGTTCCTGTTGATGATGGGCGGTCTGCTGATCGTGGGCGGCTACACCTCCATCAACGCCTTGGTGAAGGGCGAGCT
>NZ_CAKKMM010000408.1:0-3931 GCF_918698205.1 Microbacterium sp. Bi128
TCTGGCAGCATCCGCTGGAGGCCAAGAAGCTGATGCGGATCCTGCCCGACGGCGTCCGGCTGTTCGACCGCCTCAGCGGCGAGCAGCTGGCCACCTATGCCGGCCTGCTGCGCGGGATGGACCGGGAGATGGTGGCGTCCCGGGTGGCGGAACTGCTCGCTGCCCTGGACCTGGCCAATGACGCCGGCACGCTGGTGGTGGACTACTCCGCCGGCATGACCAAGAAGATCGCGCTGGCCTCGGCGCTGATCCACGCCCCGCGGCTGCTGGTCCTCGACGAGCCGTTCGAATCGGTGGACCCGATCTCCGCGGCGAACATCCGCGACATCCTGGACCGCTACGTTTCCTCGGGCGGAACGGTCATCGTCTCCAGCCACGTCATGGACCTGGTCCAGCGCATGTGCGACCACGTCGCAGTCGTCGCGGGCGGCCGGGTCCTCGCCGCCGGGACGGTGGAGGAAGTCCGCGCCGGCGCCAGCCTCGAGGACCGCTTCGTGCAGCTCGTGGGCGGCCGGAACCACACGGAAGGGCTGGAATGGTTGCGCACCTTCTGAGGCTCAAGCTGACCCTGCTGCGCAACAGCGTCCGGCGCAGCCCGTGGCAGCTGGTGGGCCTCGGGATCGGCGCCCTGTATGCCCTGGGAATCGTGGCTGTTTGCGTTGCCGGGCTGTTCGTCCTGCGCGGGGTGGAGATTGAACTCGCCCAGACCGTGGTGGTCCTGGGCGGCGCCACGGCGCTGCTGGGCTGGGCCATCATTCCCGTCGCTGTCTCCGCCGCGGACATGACGCTGGACCCTGCCCGGTTCACCACCTTTGCCGTCCCCATGCCGAAGCTGCTGGCCGGGCTGGCGCTCGGCGGCCTGATCGGCATACCGGGTCTCGCAACCTCACTCGTTGCGCTCGCCACGGTGGGCACCTGGTCCCGCAGCCTGCCGGCCGCAGCCGGCGCCCTCGTCGGTGCCGTGCTGGGCGTGCTGAGCTGCATCGTTCTCTCCAAGGTCGTGACCACGGCCACGGCCGGACTGGCAAGCTCCCGGCGCTTCAAGGACATCAGCTCCGTCGCCTTCCTCATCCCGCTCGTGCTCACGGGGCCCATTGTGGCGGGCATCGCGAGGGGAATCGCCGGTTCCGGCGATTTCCTGACCGGCCTGGCCCGGGCCCTGTCCTGGACGCCGGCCGGGGCGGCCTTCTCGCTCGGCGGCGAGCTGGCTGCCGGCAGCTACGCGGCCGCGGCCGTGAAATTCCTCATCGCCGCGGCCACCCTGGCGGGCCTGGCCCTGGCGTGGAAACTCCTGCTGCAGCGCGCCCTGGTGACCCCGCCCTACGCCGGGACATCCAAGCGGCGGACCGGCGGCACGGGCCTGTTCGGGCTGCTCCCGGCGACACCGGCCGCCGCCGTCGCCGCGAGGTCCCTGTACTACTGGCTGCGCGATCCCCGCTACGCCGGCGCGCTCGTGGTCGTTCCGCTCCTGCCGGTGCTGTTCCTCTTCCAGGGCAGCCAGAGCGGGTTTTACGGCCCGTTCCAGTTCGTCGGGCCGCTGACGGCCTTCCTCCTGGCGTGGTCGATCTCCACGGATGTTTCCTATGACAGCACCGCCTTCGCCCTGCACGTGGCAACCGGGGTGCGCGGCGCCGACGACCGGCTCGGCCGTGCGCTGGCGTGCCTGAGCTTCGCGCTGCCGGTGGCGGTCCTCTTCAGTGTCGGGCCGTTCTTCTTCACCGGCGACTGGGACAAGCTGCCCGCGGTCCTGGGCCTCAGCCTCGGCGTCCTCTTCACCGGCCTGGGCCTGGCCTCGGTGATCTCGGCGCGCTACACCGTGAGCGTCCCGCTCCCGGGGGACAGCCCGTTCAAGAAGCCGCCGGGCAACGTGGCCCAGACCCTCGCCGTGCAGTTCGGCGGCATGGCCGTGCTGCTGGTCCTCGTGGCGCCCGAGGCGGCGCTCGTGGCCGCGCAGTTCATCACCGGCAGCTCCATGCCGGGCTGGATCACGCTGGCCCTCGGACCCGTGCTCGGTCTCACGCTCTTCGCCGTCGGTGTCCGGACCGGCGGAGCATGGCTGGACCGGCGGGCGCCGGAGCTGCTGGCACAACTGGCCGTCAACCGCTGACGGGTGCATGCTGGGAGTGCGCAGACTCGGACACCACGTAGGCCAGTAAAGGCAGGATCATGGAAGTTGTCATCCTTCCCGGCAGCAAACGGATCGCGTCGCTTGCCGCGGATGCGGTGGAAGCCCTTCTCCGCCGCAAGCCCGACGCCGTCCTGGGCCTGGCGACCGGTTCCACGCCCCTGCCGGTGTATGTCGAACTGGCGGCGCGGCACGAGCGCGCCGGACTGGATTTCAGCCGGGTCCGCGCCTTCGCCCTGGACGAGTACGTGGGGCTGCCGGCCGGCCACCCGGAGTCCTACCGCGAGGTGATCGCCCGCGAATTCACCGCACGGGTGAACATCAGTCCGGCCAACGTCCACGTGCCCGACGGCGCGGCGGCGGACATCCCCGCGGCCTGCCGGGCCTATGAAGACGCCATCCGCGACGCCGGGGGAGTGGACCTCCAGCTCCTCGGCGTCGGAACGGACGGCCACATCGGGTTCAACGAACCGGGCTCGTCGCTGGCGTCCCGGACGCGGATCAAGACCCTGATCGAGCAGACACGCCGGGACAACGCACGGTTTTTCGGCAGCCTGGCCGACGTGCCGCACCACGTCCTGACCCAAGGCCTGGGCACCATCCTGGATGCCCGCCACGTGATCCTGATCGCCACCGGTGCGCAAAAAGCCCAGGCCGTCCGGGACCTCGCGGAGGGCCCCGTCGCCGCCATCTGTGCGGCCTCCGTGCTGCAGTTGCACCCGCACGCCACCATCCTCCTGGACGAGGCGGCGGCGTCGTCGCTGCGGCTGGCGGATTACTACCGCCACAGCTACGACCACAAACCCGCCTGGCAGGGCCTCTAGGCCCCGCCGCCGGCACCGCGCAGGTCCGGCAGCGCCCTTCCAACGGCTAAGATGGGTGTCATGACTAGCATGACCGATCCTCTCGAAAACGATCCGATGCGCGAGCTCTCCGGAGCCGGGACGTCAACGGCCACGATCGAGCGCGAGGAACTGCGCCAGGAAGTTGAGCCCGGTGACCGGGAGCGCTTCTCGCACTACGTGCGCAAGGAAAAGATCATGGAATCCGCGCTGACCGGTGAACCGGTGATCGCGCTCTGCGGCAAGGTCTGGACTCCGGGCCGGGATCCGCAGAAGTTCCCCGTCTGCCCCGAATGCAAGGAAGTCTACGAGGGCCTGCGCCCCGGAAACGACGGCGGCAAGGGCTCCGGCGACAAGTAAGGGCAATCAACGGAACCAACAGGTTCCGTTAGCCGTCTTCTGACGGTGCTTCCCTATGGCGGCGCGTCGTCGCGCCCCTGATTTTCTGCTTTCCTGATTGCCGGTCCATGCTGTCCGGGTACTGCCTTACGGTCCATCCAAAAAGATTGGTGTTTTCGTGCTTAATTGGGTTTCTCCGTCGGCTGCAGCCATGCGCGGATGGAGGGCGCCTTAATGACGGAGACACTTTTCGGCGGACCCACGCTTCCCCCCGCCTATCCCGAGCGGGCCGCCTGGGGCACCGCCCCCAAGCTGCGCGCCTGGCAGCAGGAGGCGCTGGACAGCTACTTCAGCACCCACCCCAAGGATTTCCTCGCCGTCGCAACCCCCGGCGCGGGTAAGACCACCTTCGCCCTGCGCGTGGCGTCCATGCTCATCGATTCCGGGGTGGTCAACCGCGTGACCATCGTGGCGCCCACCGACCACCTCAAGCGCCAGTGGGCCGACGCCGCTGCCCGGGTGGGCATCGCGATCGACCCGAACTTCAAGAATGCCGACGGCCAGCACGGCCGCGGGTTCATAGGCGTCGCCGTGACCTATGCCCAGGTGGCCAGCAAGCCCATGC
>NZ_CAKKMM010000409.1:0-3920 GCF_918698205.1 Microbacterium sp. Bi128
GGGCGCCACGGACGATCTTGTAGCGGACACCCGGAAGGTCCTTCACGCGGCCGCCGCGGACGAGCACAATGGAGTGCTCCTGCAGGTTGTGGCCCACACCGGGGATGTATGCGGTGACTTCAATGCCGCCGTTGAGGCGTACGCGAGCAACCTTACGCAGAGCCGAGTTCGGCTTCTTCGGGGTCGTCGTGTAAACGCGGGTGCAAACACCGCGGCGCATCGGGCTGCCGTTAAGCGCGGGAGCCTTGGTCTTTTTGACCTTAGGCGTGCGGCCCTTGCGGACCAGCTGGTTAATCGTAGGCACTCTCGTGTTCTCCGTTTTATCCGGAGCGGCCGTTGGCGGCCGCTCTCTTGTCGCTGCGCCTCGCCGCCCGAGCTTTGAAGTTCTCTCCAGAGCAGCTGAGGCGAAGCCTTAATAGTCGGACCGCACGCCGGGGTCCAAGGACTTTCGACCCGAACTGCCCCTAGGCATGCGAAAATGTGGCATACGTTGCACAAGAACCCTGCAAACCGGAAACGTCGTCCTGGTTGAACCTTTCAGCTGCAAGCTGTCTGGCTCAAACCGGCGCACTCATCCACTGCCACAATAACAATTAGTCTCAAGTCTAACACGGACGGGTCCCAGCCCTTAATCGGCGGGGTTTTACCACTGGAAAGGCCCCGCCCCCACCGAGGTGGGAACGGGGCCTGTCAGTCACTCAGCTCAGCGGAAGTCGCTGCCGAGATCGTAGTCATCCAGCGGGATGGCGTGGAACTCGGGAGCTCCGTCGCCGCCCAGCGAGTCGTAGGAGAAGTCACTGAATGCGCTGGGGCCGGTGAACAGGTTGGCCTTTGCTTCTTCAGTGGGCTCCACGGTGACCTCGGTGTAGCGCGGGAGACCCGTGCCGGCCGGGATGAGCTTACCGATGATGACGTTTTCCTTGAGGCCGAGCAGCGGATCGCTCTTGCCTTCCATGGCCGCCTGCGTCAGGACGCGGGTGGTCTCCTGGAAGGAAGCTGCGGACAGCCAGGACTCGGTCGCCAGGGACGCCTTGGTGATGCCCATGAGCTCGGGACGCCCGGATGCCGGCGTCTTGCCCTCGGACACAACGCGGCGGTTGGCCTCTTCGAAACGGCTGCGTTCGGCGAGCTCGCCGGGCAGCAGATCCGATTCGCCGGACTCGATGACCGTGACGCGGCGCAGCATCTGGCGGACGATAACCTCGACGTGCTTGTCGTGGATACCGATGCCCTGGCGGCGGTACACGCCCTGGACTTCGTCCACCAGGAACTTCTGCGCGGCACGGGGACCCATGATGCGCAGCACCTGCTTGGGGTCGACCGGGCCGTTGATGAGCTTCTGGCCAACGCTGACGTGATCGCCGTCTTCGATGAGAAGACGTGAACGGCGCAGCACCGGGTAGGCGATCTCTTCAGATCCGTCATCCGGGGTGATGACCAGGCGCATCTGGCGCTCGGACTCTTCGATGGTGATGCGGCCGGCTGCTTCAGCAATCGGTGCGACACCCTTCGGAGTACGGGCTTCGAAGAGCTCCTGGATACGGGGCAGACCCTGGGTGATGTCGTCGCCACCGCTGGCGGAAACAGCACCACCGGTGTGGAACGTACGCATGGTCAGCTGGGTACCCGGCTCACCGATGGACTGCGCGGCAATGATGCCCACGGCCTCACCGATGTCGACGGTCTTGCCAGTGGCCAGCGAACGGCCGTAGCACAGGGCGCAGGTGCCGACGCTGGACTCACAGGTGAGTACGGAGCGGACCTTGACCTCGGTGATGCCGGCTGCGAACAGTTCGGCAATGACGACGTCGCCGCAGTCGGTGCCGGCAGCTGCCAGGACCTTGCCCTTGGAGTCGACGACGTCGACGGCCAGGGTGCGGGCGTAGGCGCTGTTCTCGACGTTCTCGTCCAGGACGAGGACGCCGTTGGCGTCGGCCACCGCGATGGCGGTCATCAGGCCGCGCTCGGTACCGCAGTCCTCTTCGCGGACAATGACGTCCTGCGACACGTCCACCAGACGACGGGTCAGGTAACCCGAGTTGGCGGTACGCAGGGCGGTGTCAGCCAGACCCTTACGGGCACCGTGCGTGGCGATGAAGTATTCCAGCACCGAGAGGCCCTCGCGGTAGGAGGACTTGATCGGACGCGGGATGATTTCACCCTTAGGGTTGGCCACCAGTCCACGGATACCCGCGATCTGACGGACCTGCATCCAGTTACCACGTGCGCCCGAGGACACCATGCGGTTGATCGTGTTCATCGGAGACAGGCTGTCACGCATCGCCTGGGCGATCTCGTTCGTTGCCTTGTTCCAGATCTCGATCAGTTCCTGGCGACGCTCGTCGTCGTCGATCAGGCCCTTGTCGTACTGGCCCTGGATCTTGGCGGCCATGGTCTCGTAACCGGCGAGGATCCGCGGCTTGTCCGTGGGCACCTCGATGTCGGAGATGGCAACGGTCACGCCGGAGCGGGTGGCCCAGTAGAAACCGGCATCCTTCAGGTTGTCCAGCGTTGCCGCCGTGATCACCTTCGGGTAGCGCTCGGCGAGGTCGTTGACGATCCGGGACAGCTCGCCCTTGTCGGCAACATCCTCAACCCACGGGTAATCCGCGGGCAGCGTCTGGTTGAAGATGACCTGGCCGAGGGAGGTCTCGACCAGTGCCATCTGACCGGGCTCCCAGCCCTCCGGGGCTTCCCAGCCGGCGTAAGGCACGAAGCCCTCGAGCCGGATCTTGACCTTGGAGTTCAGGTGCAGCTCGTGAAGGTCGTAGGCCATGATGGCTTCCGCGACCGAGGAGAAGATCCGGCCTTCGCCAGCTGAACCGACACGCTTGGTGGTCAGGTGGTAGAGACCGATGATCATATCCTGCGACGGCAGGGTCACCGGGCGGCCGTCAGACGGCTTCAGGATGTTGTTCGAGGAGAGCATCAGGATGCGGGCCTCGGCCTGGGCCTCGGGGCTCAGCGGCAGGTGGACTGCCATCTGGTCGCCGTCGAAGTCGGCGTTGAAAGCGCCACAAACCAGCGGGTGCAGCTGGATTGCCTTGCCTTCAACAAGCTGCGGCTCGAACGCCTGGATGCCGAGACGGTGCAGGGTAGGTGCACGGTTCAGCAGCACGGGGTGCTCGGTGATGATCTCTTCGAGGACGTCCCAGACCTGCGGACGGTAACGCTCCACCATGCGCTTGGCCGACTTGATGTTCTGGGCGTGGTTGAGGTCCACCAGGCGCTTCATCACGAACGGCTTGAAGAGCTCCAGGGCCATCTGCTTGGGCAGACCACACTGGTGCAGCTTCAGCTGCGGGCCGACGACGATGACCGAACGGCCGGAGTAGTCGACGCGCTTGCCGAGGAGGTTCTGGCGGAAACGGCCCTGCTTGCCCTTGAGCATGTCGCTCAGGGACTTCAGCGGACGGTTGCCCGGTCCGGTGACCGGACGGCCGCGGCGGCCGTTGTCGAAGAGGCTGTCAACAGCTTCCTGAAGCATGCGCTTCTCGTTGTTGACGATGATCTCCGGAGCACCGAGGTCAAGCAGGCGCTTGAGGCGGTTGTTGCGGTTGATCACGCGGCGGTAGAGGTCGTTGAGGTCGGAGGTCGCGAAGCGGCCACCGTCCAGCTGGACCATCGGGCGCAGTTCCGGCGGGATCACCGGGACGGCGTCCAGCACCATGCCGAGCGGGCTGTTGTTGGTCGTCAGGAACGCGTTGACCACCTTGAGCCGCTTCAGGGCACGGGTCTTGCGCTGGCCCTTGCCGTTGGCGATGATGTCGCGCAGCATGTCCGACTCGGCCTGCATGTCGAAGTTCTCAAGACGCTTCTTGATGGCCTCGGCACCCATGGAGCCTTCGAAGTACATGCCGTAGCGGTCGCGCAGTTCGCGGTACAGGCCTTCGTCACCTTCGAGGTCGGCGACCTTGAGG
>NZ_CAKKMM010000410.1:0-3902 GCF_918698205.1 Microbacterium sp. Bi128
GTCCTCAGACCTTGCGGGACAGGATGGCCTGCTTGACCTCAGCGATTGCCTGCGTGACCTGGATGCCGCGGGGGCATGCTTCGGTGCAGTTGAAGGTGGTGCGGCAGCGCCACACGCCTTCCTTGTCGTTGAGGATCTCCAGGCGCATGTCGCCGGCGTCATCACGGGAATCGAAGATGAAGCGGTGCGCGTTGACGATCGCCGCCGGGCCGAAGTACTGCCCGTCGGTCCAGAAAACCGGGCAGGACGAGGTGCACGCGGCGCACAGGATGCACTTGGTGGTGTCATCGAACCGTTCGCGGTCCTCGGCCGACTGCAGGCGTTCCTTGGTGGGCTCGTGGCCACGGTTGATCAGGAACGGCATGACTTCGCGGAAGGACTGGAAGAACGGCTCCATGTCCACGATCAGGTCCTTCTCCACCGGCAGGCCCTTGATGGGCTCGACCGTGATGGGCTTGGACGTGTCCAGGTCCTTCAGCAGGGTCTTGCAGGCCAGGCGGTTGCGGCCGTTGATGCGCATGGCATCGGAGCCGCAGACGCCGTGGGCGCAGGACCGGCGGAAGGAGACGCTGCCGTCCATCTCCCACTTGATCTTGTGCAGGGCGTCCAGGACACGGTCGGTGCCGTACATGGTGACCTTGAAGTCATCCCACGTGGCGTCCTCGGAGACCTCGGGGTTGTAGCGGCGCACGCGCAGGGTGACGTCGAAGGACGGGATTTCCCCGCCCCCGCCGACGCCGGCGGGCAGTTCGATCTTGGATGCTGGCTCAGCGAGTTCAGCGCTCATCTTAGTACTTCCTCACCATCGGCTCGTAGCGCGTAAAGACCACCGGTTTGGTGGCAAGCCGGATGCCGGCAATCGCCTCGGCGGAACCGTCCGCCGGGGCGTGGTCATCCTTGTACGCCATGGAGTGCTTCATGAATTTTTCGTCGTCGCGCTCGGGGAAGTCCTCGCGGAAGTGGCCGCCGCGGGATTCCTCGCGGTGCAGGGCCGCCACGGTCATGACCTTGGCGAGCTCGAGCAGGAAGCCCAGCTCCACGGCCTCGAGCAGGTCCAGGTTGAAGCGCTTGCCCTTGTCCTGGACGCTGATGCGCTGGTACCGCTCCTCGAAGGAGGCAATGTCTTTCAGGACCTGGTTCAGCGTGTCGGCGGTGCGGAACACCTGCATGTTGGCGTCCATGGTGTCCTGCAGTTCCTTGCGGATCGCAGCGACCTTCTCGGTGCCGTCAGAGGTGCGGACGTGCTCCAGCAGGTTCAGCGTGTAGGCCTCCGGGTCAACGGGGAGCTCCACGAAGTCGGCGGTTTTGGCATACTCGGCGGCGGCGATACCGGCGCGCTTGCCGAACACGTTGATGTCCAGCAGCGAGTTGGTGCCCAGACGGTTGGAGCCGTGGCCGGAGACGCAGGCGACCTCGCCGGCGGCGTAGAGGCCCGGGACCACCGTGTCGTTGTCCTGGAGGACCTCGGCGCTGATGTTCGTGGGGATGCCGCCCATGGCGTAGTGGGCCGTTGGGAACACCGGAACCGGCTCCGTGTACGGCTCCACACCCAGGTAGGTGCGGGCGAACTCGGTGATGTCCGGCAGCTTGGCATCGATGTGTGCAGGCTCAAGGTGCGTCAGGTCCAGGAGGACGTAGTCCTTGTTCGGGCCGCAGCCTCGTCCCTCACGGACTTCGTTGGCCATGGAGCGGGCCACGATGTCGCGCGGGGCGAGGTCCTTGATGGTGGGCGCGTAGCGCTCCATGAAGCGTTCACCCTCGGAGTTGCGCAGGATCGCGCCTTCGCCGCGGGCGGCCTCGGAGAGCAGGATGCCCAGGCCGGCCAGACCTGTCGGGTGGAACTGGAAGAATTCCATGTCCTCCAGGGGGATGCCCCGGCGGAACGCGATGCCCATGCCGTCACCGGTCAGGGTGTGGGCGTTGGAGGTGGTCTTGAAGACCTTGCCGGCGCCGCCGGAGGCGAACACCACGGACTTGGCCTGGAAGACGTGCAGCTCGCCGGAGGCGAGGTCGTAGGACACGACGCCGGCCACGCGCTTCTGCTTGTACGGCGTGCCGTCCTCGCGGACAGCGTCCTCTTCGACGGTCAGCAGGTCCAGGACGTAGTACTCGTTGTAGAACTCGACGTTGTGCTTGACGCAGTTCTGGTACAGGGTCTGCAGGATCATGTGGCCGGTGCGGTCGGCGGCGTAGCAGGCGCGGCGGACCGGTGCCTTGCCGTGATCGCGGGTGTGGCCACCGAAGCGGCGCTGGTCAATGCGGCCCTCGGGCGTGCGGTTGAACGGCAGGCCCATCTTTTCCAGGTCCAGGACGGCGTCGATCGCTTCCTTCGCCATGACCTCGGCGGCGTCCTGGTCAACCAGGTAGTCGCCGCCCTTGATGGTGTCGAAGGTGTGCCACTCCCAGTTGTCTTCCTCGACGTTGGCCAGGGCTGCACACATGCCGCCCTGCGCCGCGCCGGTGTGGGACCGCGTGGGGTAGAGCTTGGTCAGTACTGCTGTTCGGGCGCGCTGACCTGATTCGATCGCCGCGCGCATCCCGGCGCCACCGGCACCGACGATCACGACGTCGTACTTATGGACCTGCATACCAGACGCTCTTTCTCTCAAAATTCGCTATAAACCACCGGCAGGCCGCGCCTGCCCGGTGAAGTCTCGTGCAATCTGCGCCTGCGTTCGGCAGGCAAGATCAGTTGCCGTGACGGACCGCGGATTCCTGCCCGGACGGGCTGCTGTCCGCGGCGGTTCCGCCGCTACGGCTGAGTCGTATCGGCTGCGCCCTAAGGCGCGGGGCAGAAACCGCCGGGAAGCTGGACGCCGTTGGCCACGGGGCACGGATTGAACGTGAAGATGACCAGGGTGCCCAGGATGATGATGACCGTGGTGGCCGCGTAGAGCACAATCTTCAGCCAAAGGCGCGTTGCGTCCTTCTCTGCGTAGTCATTGATGATCGTGCGGACGCCGTTGGTGCCGTGCAGCATGGCGAGCCACAGCATGGCCAGGTCCCAGAACTGCCAGAACGGGTCGGCCCACTTGCCGGCCACAAAGCCGAAGTCGATCGCGTGGATGCCCTCGCCGACCAGCAGGTTCACCGTCAGGTGGCCGAAGATCAGCACCACCAGCACGACGCCGGAGAGGCGCATGAAGAGCCAGGCGAGCATCTCGAAGTTGCCCTTGGAACCGCCAGTGCGGCGGTACTTGGGCTGGATCTTTCCGCTACCGGGTTTTCCACTGCGTGGACTCTGAATGGTTGCAGTCATGGCTTAGTGACCTCCAAGGGCGAGGGACAGGTGGCGGATGGAGAAGCCGACCATGACGACGACCCAGAGGCCCAGGACCGTCCAGAGCATCTGACGCTGGTACTTGGCACCCTTCTTCCAGAAGTCGACGGCGATGATCCGCAGGCCGTTGAAGGCGTGGAACACGATCGCCGCGACAAGGCCCGTTTCACCCAGGGCCATGAGGGGGTTCTTGTAGGCACCAATCACTGCGGTGTAGGCCTCGGGGGACACACGCACCAATGAGGTGTCCAGCACGTGGACCAACAAGAAGAAGAAAATCACTACACCGGTAATGCGGTGTCCAACCCAGGACCACATGCCTTCACGGCCGCGGTACAAGGTGCCAGCTGGTTTTGTCGGCACTGAATAAACCTCCCTGCAACACAGCGGCGCTGGCATGGGATCCACGCGGGGGGAACGCCTGCTGCGAGAGCACTCGTAAGCTCAAGCCTAAATCTAGGCTTCGCTCACAGCTTATTCAATTTGGGAACTCCTTGTTGACAGGCCCCGGCGCGGTTTTGCCTTTGTTTTGAGACGAACGCCACATTTGACCGTGGTCGCAGGCGCCGGAAGGGCCTGATCCCGGCCCAATTCGGACCGAATTGGCCGCCGTCGGCTAAAG
>NZ_CAKKMM010000411.1:0-3896 GCF_918698205.1 Microbacterium sp. Bi128
GGCCTAGCGCGATGAAGGCCGTACAAAGCGCGATGAGGGCCGGACAAAACGCGAGCACCGCACAAACTCGAGTGCCGCCGTCGAGTCTTACAACTCGACGGCGGCACATCACCAGGCGCAGTGCCAGGCGCATCACTGGGCCCTCGGCCCAGGAGCCTCAGGTCGGGAGCCTCAGGTCTGGACCCTTACGACAACCGGGCGGGCAGCGTCTTGGGCTTGAAGGAAGGCCGGGTGGCCTCGTACGCGGTGATGTCGGGTTCGTGCTTCAGGGTCAGCCCGATGTCGTCCAGGCCCTCGAGGAGGCGCCACCGCGTGTAGTCATCAATCTCGAACGGCGCCACAATGTTGCCGCACTGCACGGTCTTGGACACGAGGTCCACCGTCACCTCGGTACCCGGGGCGTTTTCAAGTTCTTTCCAAATGAGCTCGATGTCATCCTGGGCGACTTCGGCGGCAAGCAGGCCCTGCTTGCCGGAGTTGCCGCGGAAGATGTCGGCAAAGCGGGAGGACAGGACCGTCTTGAAGCCGAAGTCCTTCAGCGCCCAGACGGCGTGCTCGCGGGAGGAGCCGGTGCCGAAGTCGGGACCGGCCACCAGAACGGATCCTGCATTGAACGGCGCCTGGTTCAGGATGAAGGACGGGTCCTTGCGCCACGCGGCGAAGAGCGCGTCCTCAAAGCCGGTGCGCGTGATGCGCTTGAGGTACACGGCGGGGATGATCTGGTCCGTGTCGACGTTGCTCTGGCGCAGCGGGACACCGATTCCGGTGTGAGTGGTGAACTTTTCCATGGCGGATCCTTCGGGACTGTGTGGATCGAGGCTGTGTGGAGCGAGGCTTCGGATCTGGGCGGGAAAGGCGGAGACTACGCGGCGCCGACTCGGACCGCCGCGGACTCCGGAGCAGGGTCCAGATCCGACGGCGAACTCAGGGTGCCTCGGACTGCCGTTGCCGCAGCGACCACGGGCGAGACGAGGTGGGTGCGGCCGCCCTTGCCCTGGCGCCCCTCGAAGTTGCGGTTGGATGTGGAGGCGCAGCGCTCCCCCACCTCCAGCTGGTCCGGGTTCATGCCCAGGCACATGGAGCAGCCGGCGAAGCGCCACTCGGCCCCGAAGTCCTTGAAGACCTTGTCCAGGCCCTCGGCTTCAGCCTCGAGCCGGACGCGGGCGGAGCCGGGCACCACCAGCATGCGCACGGCCGGGTCCTTGGTCCGGCCCCGGATGATGTCGGCGGCGGCCCGGAGGTCCTCCATCCGGGAGTTCGTGCAGGAGCCCAGGAACACCGTGTCCACCCGGATGTCCTTCATCGGGGTGCCGGCCTCGAGCCCCATGTACTGCAGGGCGCGTTCGGCGGCGGCCTTGGCGTTTTCATCGCCGAAGTCATCGGGCGAAGGCACCTTTGCGGACAGCGACACGCCCTGGCCCGGGTTGGTTCCCCACGTCACGAACGGTTCCAGGGTGTCGGCGTCGAGGTCCACCTCGACGTCGAACGCTGCGTCGTCGTCGGTGTGCAGCGTGTTCCAGTATTCGACGGCGGCATCCCAGTCGGCGCCCTCGGGCGCATGCGGGCGGCCGTGCATGTAGTCGTACGTGGTCTGGTCCGGAGCCACCAGCCCGGCGCGGGCGCCGGCCTCGATGGACATGTTGCAGATGGTCATCCGGGCTTCCATGGACAGCGCACGGATGGCGGAGCCCCGGTATTCCAGCACGTAGCCCTGCCCGCCGCCGGTGCCGATCTTGGCGATGACGGCCAGGATGATGTCCTTGGCGCTCACGCCGGGGCGCAGCGTGCCCTCAACATTGATCGCCATGGTCTTGAACGGCTTCAGGGACAGCGTCTGGGTGGCCATGACGTGCTCCACCTCGGAGGTGCCGATGCCCATGGCGAGCGCTCCGAAGGCGCCGTGGGTTGAGGTGTGCGAGTCGCCGCAGACCACGGTCATGCCGGGCTGTGTGAGGCCCAGCTGGGGGCCCACCACGTGCACGATTCCCTGTTCGGCGTCGCCGAGGGAGTGCAGGCGGACGCCAAACTCCTGGCAGTTGTTGCGCAGGGTCTGGATCTGGGTCCGGCTGGTGAGATCGGCAATTGGCTTGTCGATATCCAGCGTGGGAGTGTTGTGGTCCTCGGTGGCGATGGTGAGGTCCGGGCGGCGCAGCTTGCGGCCGGCGAGCCGCAGACCTTCAAAGGCCTGCGGCGACGTCACCTCGTGCACCAGGTGGAGGTCAATGAAGAGGAGATCCGGCTGGGCGTTGGCTCCTTCGCCGTCCCCCTTGCGCACAACGTGCGCGTCCCAGACCTTCTCGGCCAGTGTCTTTGCCACGGCCTGCTCCCTTCACTGCGGTAAGTATTGTGCGTTCCGACGGACTATCTCCTCCACTGAACCAGCACAGCCAAGTAATACGCCAGCGCGTTGACTTGCATCTCAGATAATGAGACGTCAATATCATTACATGGACAATTCTAGTGGAGTCGGTGTCATCGATAAAGCGGCCCATGTGCTTGACGCACTTGAGGCCGGCCCCACCACCCTGGCGCAGCTCGTGGCGGCCACGGGACTGGCCCGGCTCACCGTGCACCGGCTGGCTCTCGCGCTGGTGCACCACAGGCTCGTGAGCCTCTATATCCAGGGCCGCTTCGTGCTCGGGAGCCGTCTGGTGGAACTGGCCTCCGCCGCCGGCGAGGACCGCCTCATCGCCTCCGCCGGCCCCGTGCTCATGCAGCTGCGCGACGCCACCGGCGAAAGCGCCCAGATCTTCCGCCGCCAGGGTGACTGGCGCGTCTGCGTGGCCTCCGCCGAACGCCCGATCGGGCTGCGCGACACCATCCCCGTCGGCACCCAGCTGTCCATGAAGGCCGGCTCCGCCGCCCAGGTGCTGCTGGCGTGGGAGGACCACGACCGCCTCCTGGAAGGCCTCCAGTCCGCCCGCTTCACCCCCACCGTCCTGGCCGGAGTACGACGCCGGGGCTGGCGCCAGAGCCTCGGCGAACGCGAGCCCGGTGTCGCCTCCGTTTCGGCCCCCGTCCGCGGGCCGTCCGGCCGCGTGATTGCCGCGGTGTCCATCTCCGGCCCGATCGAGCGCCTGACCCGCCAACCGGGGCGCCTGCACGCCGAAGTCGTCTGCAACGCCGGCCGTGTCCTGACGGAAGCGCTGCGCAAGACCAACGACTAAGTATGCTGTGCCCATGAACAGCTATGCGGTCTTCCTGCGGGGCATCAATGTGGGCGGCATCAATATCAAGATGGCCGATCTCAAGAACGCCCTGAAGTCCCGGCCATTTTCGGGTGTCGTGACCCTGTTGGCCAGCGGCAACGTCGTGCTGGCCAGCGAGCTGGATCCGGCCGGCGTCAAAAAGGAATTCGAGGCGTGCCTGCGGGAAACCTTCGGCTACGACGCCTGGGTGGTGGTGCTCACCGCGGGCCGTGTGGCAGCCCTGGTGGAGGCCTGCCCCTACCCGGCCGACGACGCGTCCACCCATACGTACCTGACGCTCGCCTCTGATGAAGAGGTCCTCTCGGAGCTGCTCGAGGCAGGCAGGGCCTTGGACGGGGCCGAGCTCACCCGGCTGGGCCCGGAAGCCCTGGCCTGGCTCGCCCCCGCCGGCGGCACTCTGGACAGCCCTTTCAGCAAGCTCTCCTCGAAGGCGAAGTACAAGGCTGCCACCACCACACGCAACCTCCGCACCATGATCAAGGTCCGCGACGCCGCGGCCGGGATTTAGGCAGGCCGCATCCGGCCGGCCCCGCACGGACGGCTCACTGCCGACCCGCGGCGGCCTTCAGCGCGGCCGTGAACTTCGCCAGGCGGCTGAGCTCACGTTCCACGGGCGCCACGACGAGTTCCCCCGCGACGGCGGCGACGGCCGCTGTCAGTCGCTTCCGTGCCACGGCACTGCGTGAC
>NZ_CAKKMM010000412.1:0-3887 GCF_918698205.1 Microbacterium sp. Bi128
TAAGAGACAGCAGCCAGATAACGGGAATGCCGGCCTTTCCGTCTGGGCCGTTCGAACAGTCCACCGCGGCGGCGAGACAGCCGGCGTCAAAGTCGCCTCCGCCCAAATGGCACTGGAGCTCGTATTTGTACTGGAAGGGGTCGGCGAATGTAGCACCCGGCTGGAGGGCCACAAATTTGCCCGTGGCTGGATCCAGTCTCCAACCGCCAACATTTACCCCTTGGTTTCCGAATCCTGAATCAATGCCTCCCTCTTCACCCATCGCAACAAGGGGTAGCGATAGGGAGCCCGCACAGATTAGTCCGCCGACGAGCAACCTAAAAATTCTATGCCTGGTTGGAAACACTGACGCGCTCACCGGAGCGGATGGAGAGCGGTAATTTGCCACGCGCCATTCTTGAACGCCGCCAGCATTACGTTGCCTGTATCTGATGGCGGCGTCGGTTTCCGGAATTCGGATCCGCCAGGGTCGAAATACGTGATCTTCGCCTGCTGAACCTGGACAGCAATCTGATACTGGCCGTCGGCCTGGGATTCAAAGGTCGTGCTAAGTGAAGGCGTCTCAATATGGCCACCGACCAGCCATCGGCCCTCCGCATAATTTGTCTTCAATGAACGCGTGATGTTTGAGCAGAACTCGCACCCAGCGGAGGTCACGGATTCCAACCCTGACGATGTGCCAGTCTCGTACGCGAAATTTAGTTCTTTGAACCAGTACCGCGCAAACGCCTCCAGCCCTTCCTTCGTCTCCGCCTTCGCAGCTTCCGGCAACTCGGGTACTGGCACGTTCTGCGCCTTGCCGGTCGCGTCGGCGGGCTTGTAGCTGGCAGTAGGTGTCGGAGTTGCGCTCGGGGTGGCCGGCTCTGAGGGACTCTGCGAAGCAGCAGGTGGAGATCCGGGAGGCGGCGTTCCACCCTCGCTGCACGCTGTGGCCGACATCAGGGAGATCGACAGCCAAGCGACCGCACAGGCTCGCCAGGGACCGGAAAGCGAAGTGCGAGATGTCATGGTCAGCTACTCCCCCGATAGAAAATCAAGACGATTGAAGCCAATTTGTGGGTTAAGGGTAACCGAGATCACATTTTGTCGGTCAAAATTATCCACAGGCAGCATGTGCCCACCCGTCGGACCGGAAGAACACCCCGGCGGTCCTTGCCGGTCCTTTAGCCCCTAGCCAGCGACGGCCTGATTCAGAACAATGAACCCATGATGTTCGAACACGAAGACGGCAATCCGATCCTCACACTTGACGACGATCAAGCCTGGACATTGATTGAGGGCACAAAGCACGGCAGGCTCGTGGTCACCGTGGCCGGAGAACCCGACATTTTCCCGGTGAACTACGCGGCCAGCGGCCGGAAACTGTTCCTCCGCACCGCCCCGGGAAACAAACTGGCCGAGCTCACCATCAACTCGAAGGTACTCTTCGAAACCGACGGAATCCTGTCCGACGAAGCATGGTCAGTAGTCCTGCGCGGCACTGCGCGCGTGCTCGACCAATCGGCGGATATCGCCGACGCCGAGGCCCTCGGGCTGAAACCGTGGGTTCCAACGTTGAAGGACTTCTACGTCGAAATTACGCCGACGTCGCTCAGCGGACGCCACTTCCAGTTCGGCGAACACCCGGAGCGGGAAATCTAACGCCCGACGGCGGCTGCTGCCCGACGGCTGCTGCCCGGCGCCAAGACTTGGCACCCGCCTAGACTTAAACAATGGCGGACAAGCTGACTCCGGAGCGGCGCAGCTGGAACATGTCCAGGATCCGGGGCAAGAACACCAAGCCGGAAATGCTGGTCCGCAGGTTGCTGCACGCGAAGGGATACCGCTACCGCCTGCACGGCAGCGCGGGCGGCGGCAAACTCCCGGGCAACCCCGATCTCGTCTTCGCCGGCCGCCGCAAAGTCATCTTCGTCAACGGCTGCTTCTGGCACTTCCACGACTGCCGGGTGGGCCAGCACGCACCCCAGGCAAACGCCGAGTTCTGGGAAACCAAGCGCACCCGCACCCGGAACCGCGACGCCGCCCAGCGTCTTCAGCTCGAACTCGATGGATGGGAAGTCCTCACCGTGTGGGAGTGCGAACTGAAGGACCGATCGGCGTTGGAGCTCCGCCTCGATGCCTTCCTCCAGGGCCCTCCCCTCCACAGTCCTTTCCTGCACAGCCCGGTCCGGGACGAGCCCTCCTGAGGATCTTCGCTGAGCAGCAACGCCCCGCGTGTCGCGCGGCCCACCTCCGGTGCAGGCTGAACGACCTCAGCTAATATTCGACTCCGGGGGCGATAGGCATTATTCGGTCAGTACCAACGCGTACTGCAAACACGGGAGAGCGCACGATGCCGCACTTGCTGATGTCCAACGACCAGCCCGAAACGGCTGCTGCGCCAACAGATTCCAGCCCCACAGATTCAGACCCCACAGTTCTGCCTTTCCGTCGCCTCGGCCACACGAGGCTCCACGGCTTCCGGCCCCGCCCGCTCCGCGGAGCGAACCCGGATCTGGAGCCGCTGCGCCGGCAGGCGGCCTCGATCATTGATGAGGTTCTGGCTGGCACCAACCCGGAAGAAGCTGACGTACGGGAGAAACTCCAGTGGCACGTCGCCAACAACCCGGGCCAGCCGGAAAAGGCGCTCCTGGAACATTTGCGGACAGTGGCCGACCAGCAGGAATCCGCCTAGCCGGCGGACCTGTCGATACTGGCCTGCCGGAGCACTTCGCCCCACGACTGCTGGGCAAGATCTGCCACGGCGGCCAGGATTTCCGACGGCGGTAGCGACAGATCCAGCGGGAACTCAACAATGTCGATGTCGGTATTGAGAATTCGGCGCAGCTTGATTTCCCCGGCTCCCGGGTAAACGATCCACGCCGTCGGCACCCGCAAGGATGTGCAGTAGGCCAGCATCCGGTAATGGTCGCCCGAAAGGGACGCGCCGACGTCGGCCGCGGCCTTGTACTTGGCGTCGTACACCATCACGGGCCGGCCGCCGAGGAAGTGGACGGCACCGGGCTGCACCACAATGCGGTCCGAGTCGCGGACGGCCTCGTTCAGCAGGGCGTTGTAGCGCAACCGCATTTCTCCGGGGTAGGCGGCCATGGCTTCGCGCAGGGCTGTTCCCACGAAGTCCTCGAACACCTTTGCCATGTCCACCACGAACGACGCCGACTGCTGCTTGCCGTCGCCGGCCTCCGCCGACGCGTTCCGCAGGATCAGTTCGGCGAGCCGAAGAGCGGCGTGGTAGCGGGTGTTCATCCGGCTGGGCCGCCACTGCGGCAGCGGCGCGCCGGACTGAAGGCGCGTCACGGCGTCGAGCTTTCCCTTGAGCCGGCGCAGGCGGCTCAGGACTTCCGGCCGAACCCGCGGCACCTGGGACATCCGTTCCAGTGCGGCGCGCAGAATCCGGTTCTCCGCGATGTCCTCGGTGAACTCGTCGTAGGAGACTTCCAGCGGAACCAGCATGCCGGGCCGGCGGGAAATCTGGTCCGACATCCGGATCCGGCCCTTGACGGTCCGGAGGGATTCTTCCACCATGAGATACCCCTGCAGCACGCCGCGGCTCAGCGCCCGGTCAGCGAGCTGCGCCAGGGATTCGGCCAGGGCGCTCCAAAGGTCGGCATGCTCCACCGCGGCGACAGAGTCGTCCCGGAACCCCTGGTCCCCCGCGTAGCCGAGCAGGAACAGCAAACGGCTCAGACCGAGCCGACCTTTCGGTCGCACCTCCAGCTGAACGGCGGGAGTGCGCACCGAGCCGACGGTCCCCACCGGTTCGACCCGGTACAGGCCCATGCCCATCGGCGAGGCCTTCGCCAGGCCGCTGGCGTTGACGTAGGCGGCAGTGTCCGGATCAAGCCGCTCCACGACGCCGACGGAGAGTTCGTCGAGGACAATGTGCC
>NZ_CAKKMM010000413.1:0-3879 GCF_918698205.1 Microbacterium sp. Bi128
CATCGTCCTCGAGCGCATCGACGAGGCGCGCCCGAGCGCGAGCGCCGCGGTCGCGTTCGGTGCCGCCCTCGCCGCCACCCACGACGCGGGGGCCTCGGCGTTCGGCGCTCCGCCGCCGGGCTGGGCGGGTGACATCTTCATCGGCCGTCGGTCGCAGCCGTCCCGGCCGAAGCCGACGTGGGGCGCGTTCTACGCCACGCAGCGCGTCGAGCCCTTCCTCGCCCCCGCCGTCGCGGCGGGGAACCTCTCGGCATCCGGCGCCGCAGTCGTCCGGCGCGCGTGCGCGCTCATCTCCGCCGGGGCTTTCGACGACGGCGACGCTCCCGCCCGGCTGCACGGCGACCTCTGGGCGGGCAACGTGCTGTGGTCGCCCGAGGGCGTCGTACTCATCGACCCCGCGGCGCACGGCGGCCATCGCGAGACCGACCTGGCGATGCTCGCGCTGTTCGGTTGCCCCCACCTCGACGACATCGTCGACGCGTACGATCGCGCGCACCCGCTGAACGACGGCTGGCACGATCGCGTGCCCGTGCACCAATTGCATCCGCTCGCCGTCCACGCCGCCGGGCACGGCCCGTCGTACGGCCGCGCGCTCGTCGACGCGGCCGAGCGGACGCTCGCGCTCGGCTGACGCCGGGAGTTCCGGCATCCGGGATCCGCGGGGTCTCGCGGCCATCGCAGCTCGCGGCCAGATCGCGTGATTCGGCGCGCGGTCGACGGACTACGCCGCGACATCCTTGGAGGCACGCCGGCGCGCGCGCCGGGCCAGCACCAGGTCGATGCCGACCCCGATGCCCACGGCCACCACGATCGACACGATCACCGCGACCACCGGCCCGCCCGGGACGATCGCGGCCACGACCGCACCGATGACCGCTTGGTACGCGGCCCACGCCAGGGCCGCCGCGGCGGCGACACCGAGGTAGCGCGCCGGATTCACCCGCGATGCACCCGCCGCGAGGTTCACCGCGAGTCGGGCGAACGGCACGAACCGCGCGGTGAACAGCACGACCGCGGCGTTGCGCTCGAGTCGCGCCCGTGCCCATTCCAACGCGCCGCGCACGCGCGGACCGCGCATCCAGCGCCACCGCTCGACGCCGACCGCGCGCCCCACGAGGTAGCAGCACAGGTCGCCGCAGAAGGCCGCCGCCCCCGCGACGAGGATCACCGCGAAGAGCGGGGGAGTGCCGTTCGCGACGGCCAGGGCACCGAAGGCGGTGACGGCCGCCTCACCCGGGATCACGACGAGGAACGCGTCCGCGAAGACGAGGAGAGCCATCGCCGGAAGTGCCCACGGGCTCGCCGCGACGCCTGCGAGCCACGCGTCGATCCCGTCCATCACGTCACTCTCCGCCGCCGATCGGGACGCGATGCCGTCCGGGCGGTGACCCTGCGCGGATCATCCGGTGAACATCGCGAACGTCGGGCCAGGATCGACGCCGCCGCGGGCCCGCGGGTCCCACCCTGGAGGCGTGAGAGTCGCGCTGCTGGCCGAATCCTTCCTCCCGCACATGAACGGGGTCACCGGTTCCGTTCTCCATGTCCTGCGCCATCTGGCGGAGGCGGGCCACGAGACGCTCGTGATCGCCCCCAAATCCGGCGATGTGACCGCCGACCTCCACGGCGCCCGCGCCGAGCTGCTCCGTTCGGTTCCCCTGCCGTCGTACCCCGAGGTCCGCGTGGTGTTCGCCCGTGCGGCGCGCCTGGGCGGTCTGCTCCGGGAGTTCCGCCCCGACGTCGTGCACCTGGCATCCCCGTTCGTGCTCGGCTGGCAGGGGCTCGCCGCCGCCGAGGCGTTGAAGATCCCCTCGGTCGCCGTCTACCAGACCGACGTCATCGCGTACGCCCAGAAGTACGGCCTGCCGCACGCGACCGCCCTCGTCGCGGGGCACGTCACGCGGCTGCACCGCCGGGCGACGCTCACTCTCGCGCCCTCGTCGGCGTCGATGAGTCAGCTCGAGGGGCTCGGCGTCGACCGCGTGCGTCGGTGGGGCCGGGGAGTGGATGCCGTGCGCTTCGCCCCCGAGCACCGCGACGAGGCCTGGCGCGCCGCGGTCGCGCCGGGAGGGGAGCGCATCGTCGGGTACGTCGGCCGACTCGCCCCCGAGAAGCAGGTCGACGACCTGCGGGCGCTCGCCGATCTGCCCGGGACCCGTCTGGTCGTCGTCGGCGACGGTCCGTCGCGTCCCGCGCTGGAGAAGGCGATTCCGGATGCCGTGTTCACCGGTCACCTCTCGGGTTCGGCGTTGGCGTCGACGATGGCGGGGCTCGACGTGTTCGTGCACCCCGGTGAGAGCGAGACCTTCGGGCAGACGATCCAGGAGGCGCTCGCCAGTGGCGTGCCGGTGGTCGCGACCGGCGTCGGCGGCCCCGTCGACCTCGTCCGCTCCAGCGTCGATGGCTGGCTGTACCGACCGGGCGACCTCGACGACTTGCGGGCGCGCGTGGCCGACCTGATCGGCGACGAGTCGAAACGGCAGGCGTTCGCCCGCGCAGCTCGGGATGCCGTGGCCGGGCGCACGTGGGAGGCCCTGACGCACGATCTTGTCGGGCACTACCGCGAGGCCGCGGCGTTGAGGACGATGGACGAGGGCATGCTCGTGCGCGGGGGGCAACGGCCCGAGGTTCCGGCGCCACGGGCGCGCGGGCGCTGGACGCGCTACGTCGCCCTCGGCGACTCGCTGACCGAGGGACTGTGCGACGCGTCGCGCATGCCGTCGGGACAGTTCCGCGGGTGGGCCGACCGCCTCGCCGAGCTGCTCGCGCACACGAGCGACGAGGGGCCGTTCCGGTACGCGAACCTCGCCGTCCGCAGTCGTCGGGTGCGCCACCTCATCGACGAGCAGATCCCTGCGGCCCTCGCCCTGCGACCCGACCTCGTCTCGATCCTCATCGGCGCCAACGACCTGGTCGGTCCCGCGCCGGTGATCCCGGCGCTCGTGGCCGAGGTCGAGTCCGCCGTCCGCGCCGTGCGTCGCACCGGCGCCGACGTTCTCCTGGTGACGACGTTCCTGCCGCGGCGCGCGGCCGCGCGCATCTTCGCTCGCCGTTTCGCCGCGTACAACGTGGAGCTGCGCCGCATCGCCCGTGCGCACGGCGCGATCCTGCTCGACCTGGAGGCGGTCGCAGAGATCGGCGAACTGCCACTGTGGGCCGACGACCTCGTGCACCTGCGCTCGCGCGGTCACCGCTTGGTGGCCTATCGCGCGGCCGAGGCGCTGGGCGTGCCGGACGCCGGAGAACTGTCCGACCTCGACGAAGCGCTGCACGCCGACGACGACGTGCACCAGCGCGGGTGGCTCACCCGCGACGCCCTGCCCTGGGTGTGGCGTCGAGTTCGCGGGCGCACCGCCGGCGACGGCATCCTTCCCAAGCACGACGGGTACGTCGAACTGCCCACGCGCGGCGACCGCCAGCGTCAGCGCACGACGTCCTGAGGGCCGTCGTGGGCGTCCAGATCACGTGGTCTGGTCGAACGGACACGGCGTGGACGGTCACGAGGCGTGACTTCGCCCAGATCACGTGATCTGGCGACTCAGTACCAGCCGGTGGACTCGGAGTGCGCCCACGCGCCGCACGGGGAGCCGTAGCGGGACTTGATGTAGGACAGGCCCCAGGCGATCTGCGTCGCGGCGTTCGCCCGCCAATCGGGACCAGCGGCGGCCATCTTGTCTCCGGGAAGGGCCTGGGGGATGCCATAGGCACCGCTCCACGGATTCAGAGCGTCCGCCCGCCAGCCGGATTCCCGGTTCCACAGCGACACCAGGCACGAGAACTGATCGTCGCCCCAGCCGTAACCGCCGATCGCACCGCGGGCGTAGTCGCGCGCGGCCCCGGGGCTCATCGTCGGCCCCGCGGGCGCGGTGGACCCTCCGCTGC
>NZ_CAKKMM010000414.1:0-3879 GCF_918698205.1 Microbacterium sp. Bi128
GGGGCGGGCGGGGCTGAGCGCGGTGCTCATCAGCGGGGTCGCGGTCCTGCTCAGCCCGCTCGTGGGCTCGGTCGCCTTCGTGCTGTTCTTCTTCGACGGGCTCCTCACCCGGTTGCTGCGCGGCGGCGACGCTCCGGTCGATCCGGTCCGCGGGGCTCCCGGGTCGCCGGGGGCGTCGGAGGGCGCGGGTAGGCTGGGGGAGTGACCATGGAGATCGATCTCGGCCGTGCCAAGCGTGCCCGCCGCGCCTACACCTTCGACGACATCGCCGTCGTCCCCTCGCGGCGCACGCGCAACCCGGAAGACGTGTCGACGGCCTGGACCATCGACGCCTTCCCGTTCGAGATCCCGGTGCTCGGCGCCCCGATGGACTCCGTCGTCAGCCCGCGCACCGCGATCGAGCTCGGTCGACTGGGCGGGCTGGGCGTTCTCGACCTCGAGGGCCTCTGGACGCGCTACGACGATCCCGAGCCGCTCCTGGCCGAGATCGCGGGGCTGCCCGACTCCGAGGCGACGCGTCGCATGCAGGAGCTGTACTCCGAGCCGATCAAGCCCGAGCTGGTGCGCGATCGCCTCGCCGAGGTCCGCGCCGCCGGCGTCACGGTGGCCGGCGCCCTCACCCCGCAGCGTACCCACGACCTCTACGAGACGGTCGTTGCGGCCGGCGTCGACCTCTTCGTGATCCGCGGGACGACGGTCTCGGCCGAGCACGTCTCCAGCGTCGCCGAGCCCCTGAACCTCAAGAAGTTCATCTACGACCTCGACGTCCCTGTCATCGTCGGCGGTGCGTCGACGTACACGGCCGCGCTGCACCTCATGCGGACGGGCGCCGCGGGCGTCCTGGTCGGCTTCGGCGGTGGCGCCGCGTCCACGACTCGCGTGACCCTCGGCCTGCATGCGCCGATGGCCACCGCGGTCGCCGACGTCGCCGGAGCGCGACGCGATTACCTCGACGAGTCCG
Source organism: Microbacterium sp. Bi128 (assembly GCF_918698205.1). Taxonomy (NCBI): domain Bacteria; kingdom Bacillati; phylum Actinomycetota; class Actinomycetes; order Micrococcales; family Microbacteriaceae; genus Microbacterium; species Microbacterium sp. Bi128. Next base: position 962 of record NZ_CAKKMM010000414.1, read on the forward strand.
GCGGACGCTACGTCCACGTGATCGCCGACGGCGGCGTCGGAACCTCGGGCGACATCGTGAAGGCCCTGGCCATGGGCGCCGACGCCGTCATGCTCGGAGTCGCGCTCGCCCGCGCCACCGACGCGCCCGGCCGCGGGTTCCACTGGGGCCCCGAGGCCCACCACGCGAAGCTGCCCCGCGGACACCGCGTCGCGGTCGACCGCGTCGGCCCCCTCGAGCAGATCCTCTACGGCCCGGCCCCCGTGGCCGACGGCACCGCGAACCTCATCGGCGCGCTGAAGAAGTCGATGGCCACCACCGGGTACTCCGACCTCAAGGAGTTCCAGCGGGTCGAGGTCGTCGTCGCGCCCTACGGGCACTGATTCCGGTGCCCGCGTGACCTCTCCCACCGTCATCGAGCAGGAGCCCCGAGAGGTGTTCCCGCCGACGTTGCGTGAGGTCATGCTGCGCCCGCGCTGGCTCGCGCTGCTCGCCTTCTCGCTCGTCGTGGCGGGCGTGCTGGCGTGGCTGGGTCAATGGCAGCTCGGCCGCGCCGTCGACACGGCGCCCGCCGAACCGGGGCAGACCGAGATCGTTCAGCCTTTGGCCGACGTCGCCCAGCCGGGCGCGTACCTGCCCGAGCCACTCGTCGGTCAGCGGGTCGAGGCGAGCGGGCGGTGGATCGCTCCCGATTTCCTCGTGGTCTCGTCCCGTTTCAACGACGACGTCGAGGGGTACTGGGTCACCGGGCAGCTCCGCCTCGACGGCACGGCCGTCCCCACCTCGATCGCCGTCGCGCTCGGGTGGACCCGCGATGCGTCGGCGGCCGAGCGGGCCGCCCAGACCCTGCGCGCGCAGGCCGAAGCCGACCCCGATGCCGTCGTCGCCGTGACCGGGCGTCTGATCTCCGACGAGGGCCCCGGCCGACCGCCGGCCGGCGCCGACCCGCAGACCATGACGCGGATGTCGCCGGCGGCATTGCTCGGACGCTGGACCGACATCGACGGGGTGTCCGTTTACCGGCCCTACATCACCTCGCAGACCGCTATCGGGCCCCTCGACGCCATCGACTCCCCGGCCCCCGACGAGCGATCGCGGGTGAACTGGCTGAACATCTTCTACGCGGCCGAGTGGGCGATCTTCGCCGGCTTCGCTCTGTATCTCTGGTACCGCCTCGCCCGCGACGCGTGGGAGAAAGAGGTCGAAGACCTCGAGGATGCCGAGGCGGATGCCGCCGGCGCGGCCCCGTCGACATCGGCGTAGGGCGCTCCACGGGTCCACATCGAGGTGGACGGCGGGTAACGCCATCGCGAACGACGTCAGAGGGCGGACGGTCGCCGAACCCAGCCGGAGATGACATTTCGCGCCCGACGTGAACGTTGCTCGAACGTCGCGCGAGAACACCGCCCACGACCAGATCGAACGATGAGCCACCGACACAATCGCTAGGGATCCGCTGACAGCGGGTCATCTCGCCTGCAGTCGTCGGCCTACCCGAGGCCGGCCATGTCGAAGGAGCTTCTGCGTGCTCAAATTCGCTCGTCCGACGGCCATGACCGCGGGGGCTGTCGCCCTCGCGATCGGTCTGTCCAGCTTCGGAGGCGGCGTCGCCGTCGCCGCCGGTGGAGGCCTCGCGCCGCCCGCCATCGATCCCGTGCTCGTGCACACCCCGACCGCGGTTCCCGACCGGGTGATCCTGACCCCGACCGAGACGCCGACGACGAGTCAATCCGTCACTTGGCGCACCTCGAAGGACGTGACGACGCCCCGCGTCGAATGGGCGCTGAGCGGCCCCAGCGTGGTCAGCGGTGCGCAGTCGATGGACGCCACCTCCACGCACCGACTGGACACCACGCTCGGGTACGAGATCGCGCACCACTCGGCGACGATCTCGGGCCTCGAACCCGACACGACGTACGTCTACCGCGTCGGTGACGGCCAGACCTGGAGCGAATGGCTCGAGTTCTCCACCGCGAGCGCGAAGCCGGGCGACTTCAGCTTCCTGGTGCAGGGCGACGCGCAGAACGACAACAAGGCCTACACCTCGCGCACCTTCCGGGCCGCGTTCGAGTCCCGGCCGTACGCCCGCCTCGTGGTGCACGCCGGAGATCTCATCGACACCGAGACGAGTGACGCGGAGTGGGGAGAGTGGCACGAAGCCGCCGCCTTCTCCAACCAGTACCTCAACGTCGTGGCATCCACCGGCAACCACGAGTACTACCCGGGACCCGACCTGGCGGCGCACTGGGGCGCGCAGTTCGAGTACCCGCTCAACGGCCCCGAGGGTGCGGAGACCCTGAAGGAGACGGTCTACTCCGTCGACTACCAGGGCGTGCGTTTCATCAGCCTCGACTCCACGCAGGCCATGGGCGCGCAGTCGCGTGCGGCGCAGACGGCGTGGCTCGAGTCGCGCCTGGCCGAGAACCCGAACCAGTGGACCGTCGTGACGTTCCACCACCCGATCTTCTCGGTCACGAGCGGACGTGACAACGCGGTGCTGCGCGACGCCTGGCTGCCGCTGTTCGAGAAGTACGACGTCGACCTCGTCGTGCAGGGTCATGACCACGCGTACGGGCGCGGCAACCTCCGCGCCAACGAGCAGAACCTGCCCGCGGGCGCGGACCCGGCGAAGAGCCACACCGGCCCCGCCTATCTCGTCAGCGTCGCCGGCCCGAAGATGTACGTGCCCGACCCCGCCGAGGCGAACAACTGGACCGCGAACGGTGCCAACCTCCGGGTGACGGGCCGCGACGTGCAGCTCTTCCAGACGGTCGACGTCACCGCCGACGGTCGCATGCACGTCGAAGCGCGCACGGTCGACGGTGCACTGTTCGACGCCTTCACGATCACGAAGGATGCCGGTGGCGCGAAGCTCGTGACCGATGACGCCACCGCGTGGGTCGGTGGACCCGGATCGACCCGTGACGGTGTCGACGGTC
>NZ_CAKKMM010000415.1:0-3875 GCF_918698205.1 Microbacterium sp. Bi128
CCCGGGCAGACTGGGACTTCCATGCGCGCGTGGCGGAGGCGTCCGCCAACCCGCTGCTGCATGAGCTGTATGTCAGTTTCGGCAGCGTATTCCACAACGACCTGCTCCGCCAGCAGCGTCGGGGAGGCTTCAACGGCCTGCCGCACGAGGGCCACGACGAACTCGTGGCCGCAATTGCCGCCCGCGACGAGGCGGCCGCCGTCGAAAGCGTCACCCGGAACCTGAATTCCTGCGCGGAATGGCTCCAGGATTAACCCAAGGCTTTCCCAAGGTGCGCGGAAGATGCTCTGTCTCAGTGGCGGCCGCCACCCGCGCACCGGCCTCGCGGCCAGGCGGGTTTCCGTCATCATCGGCGTCAGCGCCGAGCCCGGACGGCCGGCCCCTGCGCCCAGCAGCAGGGGCCGGCTCGGCCGAGACACCCGGTTCCGCCGCCGCCCATTAGGGTCTTAGTGCCGTAGACCGGACCCGAGCCGCGGTCAACACTAAGAATGGCAGGACGCCGCACGAGGGTGCCCGCGACAAGTGCAGCCGCGCCCCAGTCCCGGGCCGGGGTGCCGGTCTCGTTGGATGACAGTCTCGCCGGTGTCGCAGTGTTGTGGTTTACCTCAGCAAGTACGTCGCGAGGAGGTCGATGGTGGGCAAGAAGAAGAAAAAGTCCAAGGGCTCCGACGAAGAGGACGGGCGCGCCGGGAAGAAGATGCCGCGCAAGAAGTACGAAGCGGAGATGGAGGTCCTGCAGGGTGAACTGGTCGCCATGCAGGAGTGGGTGAAGTCCACCGGAGCCAAAATCTGCATCGTCTTCGAAGGCCGCGACACGGCCGGCAAGGGCGGCACGATCAAGCGCATCGTCGAAAGGGTGAGCCCCCGGGTGTTCCGCGTGGTCGCGCTCCCCACACCGACCGAGCGGGAGAAGTCGCAGATGTACCTCCAGCGCTACATGTCTCACTTCCCGGCGGCGGGCGAGGTGGTCATCTTCGATCGCAGCTGGTACAACCGTGCGGGCGTCGAGCGGGTGATGGGTTTCTGCACACCGGAACAGACCCAGAGGTTCCTCGACATGACCCCGATGGTGGAGAAGGCGATGGTCGACTCCGGGATCATCCTGCTCAAGTACTGGCTCGAGGTCAGTGCTGACGAGCAGACCAGGCGGCTCGAGAGCCGCATGGACGACCCCCGCAAGACCTGGAAACTCTCTCCGATGGACCTGAAGTCCTACAAACGGTGGTACGACTATTCCCGGGCCCGGGACGCCATGTTCGAGGCGACCGACACCGCCTGGGCACCGTGGTACGTCGCGCACAATGACATCAAGAAGCGCGGCCGGCTCAACGTCATCAGCCATATTCTCAGCCAGGTGCCCTACGAGCCGTACCCGGGGCTCGACGTCGAGCTCCCCAAGCGCCAGAAGGCCGGCGATTACACCGAACCGGCACTGGCCGTGCGGCACATCCCCACCCCGTTCTAAGCAGCGCCCCGGCGATGAGGAGGAAGTCATGAGCGACGATCCCGGAGCAGTAGCTGGGGTGGCCCCGGCGGAGGCTGACGCGAGCTGGTACGCGCTGGCACCGGCTGAAGTGGCGGCCGAGCTGAAGGTGGATCCGGCTGGCGGGTTGAGCACGGGAGAGGCGCAGCAGCGGCTGCAGGAGTACGGACCGAACGCCCTCGCCGCCGCTAAGCAGGAGCCGGTATGGAAACGGTTCTTCAAGCACTATCAGGACTACATGCAGATCGTCCTTGTGGTCGCCGCCCTGGTCAGCTTGCTGATTGCGGAATACGGAACCGCCATTGGGCTTGCCCTGCTGACGCTGTTCAACGCGTGGCTGGGGTACCACCAGGAGGGCAAGGCCGAAGAAGCCGCCGCCTCCCTGGGGCAGATGATGAAGGCTATGGCCAAGGTGCGCCGCGACGGTGACGTTGTGGAGCTCCCCGCCGAACAGATCGTCCCCGGCGACATCGTGGTGGTCGATGCCGGTGACCGCGTCCCCGCCGACGGCCGGATCATCCTGGCGGCAACCCTCCAGATCGAGGAGGGCGCCCTGACCGGGGAGAGCGTCGCCGTCGAGAAGGACACCGAGACCATCGGCCGGCACGACGTCGGCATCGGCGACCGCCTGAACATGGCGTTCATGAACACGAACGTGACGCGGGGCCACGGCGAAATCCTCGTCACCACCACCGGCATGGGCTCGGAGGTCGGCCACATCGCCCACATGCTGTCCGGGCAGAAAGTGGAGAAGACCCCGCTCACCAAGCAGGTGGACCGGCTCACCATCTTCATCATTATCGCGGCCCTCTTCGCGTTTATCGCCATCGTCGTGATGGGCCTGGCCTCAGGCGAGTCCTTCGCGGTGCTCTTCGGAATCGGTGTGGCGCTGGCAGTCGGCTCCATCCCGGACGCGCTGCCCGCCGTCGTCACCACCATCCTGTCCGTCGGGTCGGTCAATATGGCCAAGAAGAACGCCATCATGAAGGTCCTCCCTGCGGTCGAGACCCTGGGCTCCACCTCGGCCATCAACTCGGACAAGACCGGCACCCTGACCCTGAACCAGATGACGGTCCGCGAGATCACCACCGTGCAGCACCACTACACCGTCAGCGGTGAGGGCTACAGTTTCGACGGCCAGATCCAACGGACCACGGGGGACGCCGAACGGGACCTGGACTACGTGATGTTCTCCTGCGCCCTGTGCAACGACTCCGATATCAACGACGGCGAGGTGGTCGGGGACCCCACCGAGGCGGCGCTCTACGTGCTCGCGCAGAAAGGCGGCGTGGACGTCAGGGAATTCCGCCGGAACAACCCGCGCGTGGCGTCGGTACCGTTCGATTCCGACTACAAGTTCATGGCCACGTTCCACCGGATGCCGGGGGCCGATGGCAGGCCCGTGATCCGGGCCTACGTGAAGGGGGCACCCGACGTCCTCCTGAGCAGGTCCTCGTTCGGCCGGATGCCGGGCGGCCACGCCGAGCGCCTCACTGACGAAATGCGGGGCAAGGTGCTTGCCGAGAACGAACGCATCGCCAGCCAGGGCAGGCGGGTGCTCGCCCTGGCGCAGCGCGAGTTCGACCCGGCGACGTTCCAGCCTTCGGGCGACCTGATGGCGCTGATGCAGGATCTGGAGATTTCGGCGCTGATCGGCGAGGTTGACCCGCCGCGCGCCGAGGCGGTGGCCGCCATCGCCAAGGCAAAGCACGCCGGCATCCGGGTCCGGATGATCACCGGCGACCACGCCGTCACCGCTGCGGCGATCGCCGACGAACTGGGCATCAGGGGCCGCGCGGTGACCGGGGCCGAGTTCGCGGCGATGAGCGACGCGGAGGCTGACAGCCAGGTGGACGGGATCGGCGTGATCGCCCGCGTCGCCCCCGAACACAAGGTCAGGCTGGTCGAGGTGCTCAAGCGCAAGGGCAACATCGTGGCCATGACTGGCGACGGCGTGAACGACGCGCCGGCCATCGCGGCCGCCGACATCGGGATCGCGATGGGCATCACCGGCACCGACGTCGCCAAGGGTGCGGCCAAGATGATCCTGGCCGACGACAACTTTGCCACCATCGTGGCGGCGGTCGAAGAGGGCCGGCTCGTGTACGACAACCTGCAGAAGTTCATCCGGATCCAAGTCGCCAACCTGTTCATGTTCATTCTGGCGTTCATCGGATCCTCGGCCTTCGCCATAGCCGGCACGGCCCTGCTCAGCCCGGCCCAGGTGCTGTGGATCCACATGGCGATCGTCGCCCCGATTGGGGCGGTGATGGGCCTGGATCTCGCGACGCCGGGCATCATGGACCGCAAACCACGGCCCTTCAACCAGCCGATCCTCGTCCAGTCGATGATGGTGCGCCTGTTCGTCGTCGGGCTTTTCATGGCGGCCGCG